>CAKZQD010000117.1 GCA_937139485.1 uncultured Bacteroidota bacterium
TTTGTTGTAATGCATAGGTTTTCAATTTTAATTTTTTCAAAGATAATTTATTTTTTGTTATTCAAATCCAATAGAATTAATGAACTTAGAGCCTTATGAAAATTTCTATAAAAAATCTGTTTCTATTAATATTTACTTTCTTTATTTTTAGAACTACTTATAGCCAAAAAAAACAGCTCAAAATACTTAGCTGGAATATTTACATGCTTCCTGCTGCGGCAAATTTATCTAAAAGCATAACTAAGAGTCATAAAAAACAGCGTGTAGAAGAAATTTCTACCATTATGAATAGCAGCGATTATGATATTATTGTTTTTCAAGAGGCATTTCATATTCCTTCAAGAAAAAAATTAGCAAAAAACCTTCAAGAAAAATTTCCACATCAATTTGGTCCATTAAATAAAGGATTTATAAAAACCAGTAGCGGAATATTTATTGTAAGTAAAATTCCTTTAAAACAACTGGCTAAAATTCAATTTGAAAAATGCAATAGCTCTGATTGCTTAGCAAGAAAAGGTTGTGGTATTTTTGAAGGTGAAATTAATGGGAAAACATTTCAAATATTAGGAACACATTTAAATTCTACAAGCGCACAAGAAATTAGAGAATTTCAGTATGGAGAAATTGCCTATGAGCTTTTAATGCAATACGAAAAAGAAAAGGTAGCTCAAATAATTTGTGGTGATTTAAATACAAAAAAAGGCTCGGAAGGATACTACTCTATGCTTAAAAAACTAGATGCAGAAGATATAGAAACCAAAGGCGAAAGAAAACATACAACAGTAACAGACAAAGTAGAAATAGACTATATTTTATTAAGAAAAAACGCTTCGTCTGTTCAAGTAATAGACAAACAAATTAAGAAATTTGATGCAAAATTTGATGTTATAAAAAAACTACACGGTACACTTTCTGACCATTTGGCAGTAGAAGTTGTGTTAAGTTTTTAAAGCTTTTCAAAAACTTTTATGGCATTTTTATACTGCTCAATTTCGTCTTTTATATTTAGTGCTTTACAGGTTTTATATAGTAAATAATACAAGCGTTTATCAGACGGATTTTCGTTTACCAAGGCATCAAATTTTAAATAAGCACTCATGTAATCTTTTTGCTTGAGTAAAGTTTTGCCAAGCTGATACCTAGTTTTATAATCTTGTGGATTAAGGCTTTCTGCTTTGCTCAAGTATTGCTTAGCTTCGTCATATTGTTCATCAAGAAATGCCGAAATGCCTCTATATAAATTGGCATCGAAATGATTTGAATTAAATGTAAGTAAAATATTATAGTAGAAACTCGCCTCATTATAATTTTGTTTCAACAAAGCCAAATGACCCAAATACAAATAGGCATTTTTCTTTAAGGAATTAAATCTTATCGTTTCTTTAAAATAGTGTTCTGCCTCTTGTAAATTTTCTGCTTGAAGATAAATTTTAGCATACAAAAAATTAATATCGGCATCATTTTTTTTGTATTGCGAAGCATAGCTTAAATATGCTATGGCTTCATCATATTGTTTTTCTTGAAAGCTTAAATTTGCAAGATTTATATAAGCTTGTACAAAATCTGCTTCTGCTTTTAATGCTTCTTCAAAATATGATTTTGCTTTTTCTATTTCCTTTGCCTGAAGGTAACAAACGCCAATATAATTGAGCTGTTCTGCATTTTTACCTTCAAAATATGTCGACTGTCTATATTTTTCTATGGCTTTATCATATAATTTATTTAAAAAATAAGTATTCCCCAATTGTTGATAGGCTTTTTCATAATTTGGATCTATTGTAAGTAATTGTTCATAATAAGCCTGACTCTGATTATACATTTTTAAGTCATAAAATTTGTTTCCTAAAAAGTACAATGCATCAAGTCTTTCATTGTCAATTTCTACCGCTTTTCTTAAATAAAAAATAGCACTATCGTTTTGTTCTAAATCATCAAATATTAAAGAAAGGTTTACTGCTAATTCTGCTAAATTCTTTTGCTTTGAATTGGTTTCATTTTTCAAAGTATTTCTAAGTGTTTTTGTGGCTAAATCTTTTCGAGCCACATTAAAATAGCTCATTCCCAAATAATTATTTACATCTACATCATTAGTATTATCTGCTTTTGCTTGCTCTAAAGAAACTATTGCCTTTAAGTAATTTTGTTTAAAATAAGCACTTATTCCAAGTTTTTTATTTAAATCTGCATTTATAACGTCATTTTTTTTCGATAAATTGAAGTTTTCAAAAGCCTTATCAAAATCTTTATTTTTGAAATAAGCATCGCCCAAAAAATAATAAATCAAAGGATCTACATCTTTTTTATTTTTGGCTTTTTCGAAGTATGAAATTGCTAGCAAAATACTATCGGCTTCTAAATAATTTTTTGCTAAAAGAAAGTCTTTATCTTCAGAATTTATTTTATTCAAATATGGAATTGCCTCCTTGTTATTTTTAAGTATACCATAAATTTCTGCAATATATTTATTCTTAAAATCTTCTTCGCCTTGGTCGTAAATTTTTATAGACTGAAATTCATAAAGTGCTTCATAATATTTTTTGGCATCAAACAATTCTTGAGCACGCAAAAAACCCCTATCTTGTTTTTGAGCAAAACCCTTAAAACAAAATAATAAAAAAATGAATAAAAATAAATTTTTCAAAATAATAAATTTACAAATGCTCACTGAGACAAAATGCAATACTGAAAGTTTCAAATACTTAAAACTCAAATACTTCCTACTAAAATACTCATTACTTAAATACTTACGACTTAAATACTAATTACTTAAATACTAATTACTTAAATACTAATTACTTAAATACTCATTACTTAAATACTTACGACTTAAATACTCATTACTCAAATACTTCTAACTAGACAAACATTTCAGAAACTACTAAATCTTTACTTCCTTTGGTATATTTATAAAAACCTTCTCCAGATTTTCTTCCCATATAACCTGCAGTAACCATATTTACTAAAAGAGGACACGGAGCATATTTTGGATTTCCAAAACCTTCAAACAATACATTTGCGATAGCCAAAACTACATCTAAACCAATAAAATCTGCAAGCTGCAAAGGACCCATTGGATGAGCCATTCCTAGTTTCATTACATTATCTATTTCGGCAACGCCAGCAACGCCTTCATGAAGTGAAATAATAGCTTCGTTTATCATAGGAATTAAAATTCTATTGGCAACAAAACCAGGATAATCGTTTGCAGGAACTGGAATTTTACCAATTTTCTTAGACAATTCTACAATAGTATTTGTTGTTTCTTTTGAAGTAGAGTAGCCATTTATTATTTCAACCAATTTCATTACCGGAACTGGGTTCATAAAGTGCATTCCAATAACTTTGTCGGGATTTTTAGTAACAGAAGCTATTTTTGTAAGCGAAATAGAGGAAGTGTTTGAAGCCAAAATACATTCATCACTTGTGTTTTCATCTATTTGTTTAAAAATTTTTAGCTTTAAATCTACATTTTCTGTAGCCGCTTCTACTACCAAGTCTGCATTTTTTACACCAGAAGCCAAATCTGTATATTTTGTTAAGTTTGCTAAAGTGTCTGTTTTTTCTTGTTCAGAAATTTTCTCTTTAGAAAGCATTCTATCCAAGTTTTTTTCTATAGTTGCCAATGCCTTATCTAAAGCATCTGCAGAAATATCTATTAAATTTACTTTAAAGCCATTCATTGCAAAAACGTGAGCAATTCCATTTCCCATAGTTCCTGCACCTATTACTGATATATTTTTCATAATTATATTTTGAAGTTTTTTTTAGCTCTGCAAAGATAATAGTTTGTGTAGAAATTATAGTAAAGCTTCGCAAAACTAAGTCTGCAATACTGAATAAGGCTTACAAATACTATTCAACAATAATTTTCTTAGTCAATAAAACAGTACTATCTTCTGCTACAAAACTTAAAATATAAGTTCCCTTGCTCCATTTTTTTGTATCTATCACCATTTTACCTTTTGCTTTTTCCTTAAAATCAAATACAATTTCTTTTCCTATAACATTATAAATTTTAAGTGCATTTACACCAGTATTTGGTGCTAAATATTCTATATTTAAATCATTTTTTGTTGGCACAGGAAATACACTTATTAGTTTTTCTAATCTTTCTACATTATTTATACTCGTAAAAATACATTCAGATTTTGTTTCGGTATCTTGTGTAATATTTGCATCATAAATTCCTAAAACATAATCTCCTTTTTGAACATTATTTACAATAATTTCTCCAACTTTATCATTTGCATTTCCTAAAGTATTTAAAACAAAATCGCTTACAATAGTCCATTCTGTTTTTGCATCTGGTCTGAAGAGAATCGTCAATTCATTTTCTGATGCGCTTATAAAATCATTGTCTAAATTTCCAGTATTTGTATTCGTTGTACCATTATATTTAAAAGTAGCATTTGCATTAAAGCCAGTTGGTAAAATCCCAGAAATACTCCAATATCTATTTTGTGAAATATGTAAATCAGTTATTTTTTCTAGCATTGGATCTGGTTTTACAAAGTGATGTGTAGCTCTTACCAAAGCAGAATCTACTATACTATCTACTGTTAAAATTATTCTTGCAAAGCCAAAATCGGTAATTCCTGTACTGTTTATTATTTCATATTTATCTACTGTTGCATCTTGTATTCCTTCTTCTAAATCTAAAGCCCAGAATATTGGTTCAAAACCAAACGAAAACTCAAAGTCTGAACATTCGCCATAAACAAATACCGTTTCGGTATACCTATTCCAATTTGCATCAAAAAAAGTAATAGGAACAGGTAAAAAATCTGTAAATGTTGTTGCTTGCCAAAGTTTTTGTTTTACTGAGCCTTGTACTATAAAACTACCTTCATTTTCTACTGTGTTTATTTCAGCAATTTCGTAATGATGAAAACCTTTTTCTTTTATCCAAGTATTAAAAAAACTAGTTAAATTCAAACTAGAAAAATCAGACAAATGAGTATTTAAATCATCTGTATTTATGTGCGAAAATTTATACTCATCCTGAAAAGCTTTCATTGCATCAAAGAAAATATCATCGCCCAAAATACCTCTTAGCGTATGTGCCATATCTGCCCCTTTGCTATAAACGGTACTGCTATATGTTTGCGCAGAAGAAACACCAGAAACTGGTAAATATTCGCCATCATATATATGTACGTTTCTTAAAACATCGTCATGATTTTCTCTATTATAATCTTTAAAAGCTTCAGTTCCATAAACAGATTCTGTAAAAATGGCTTCTGCATAAGATGCCCAACCTTCGTTTAGCCACATATCTTCTGCGGTTTCGCAAGTAGTATTGTTTCCAAACCAATGATGCGATAATTCGTGTGCCATGAGGGTTTCCATTTGAGTATTACCATTTACCGCACCAGCCATATAAGTTATATTGGTAGCGTGCTCCATTGCACCTGCATTAAAACTAGTAACAGCATAACCTACTCTATCAAACAAATATGGTCCAAAACGTGTTT
>CAKZQD010000118.1 GCA_937139485.1 uncultured Bacteroidota bacterium
GTCGGTTTCTAATTCGTAACCGTCTTCGTCTTTCACGGTGTATTTTTTTCTACAATTTTGTTTGCATGCGCCTCTATTTGCAGAAGAATTTGCAGAGTGTAAACTTAAATAACATTTACCAGAAACTGCCATACATAATGCACCGTGACCAAATATTTCAATTTCTACAAGTCTTCCTTTTGGACCTCTAATGTCTTGTTTTATAACTTCGTCACAAATTTTAGTTATTTGCTGAATAGATAGTTCTCTAGACAAAACCATTACATCGGCAAAGTTTGCATAAAATTTTACTGTTTCTATATTTGTAACATTCAATTGTGTAGAAATGTGTACTTCCATTCCTTGAGTAAATGCATAATTTAAAACTGCTTGATCTGCAGCAATAATTGCACTAATATCGTTTGCCATTGCAGCATCTACTATTCGTTTTATTACAGATAAATCGTGATCGTAAATTATTGTATTTAAAGTAATATATGTTTTTACATTTGCTTCTTTACACCTTCTTGAAATTTCTGCTAAATCATCAAGTGTAAAATTTATACTTGCAACTGCACGCATATTTAATTGGTCTATTCCAAAGTAAACTGAATTTGCTCCATTGTCAATAGCTGCTTGTAAGGCTTCAAACGAACCTGCTGGTGCCATTAATTCTATTTGGTCTGCTTTCATTTTATTAATAGTTTGTTTAAGAGTCTGTAAAGATAAGGCATTTTTCTAAAAGTGCTGAGTGTAGCTTTGGCATATCTTTTTGAAATTCGTTATTTAACAAAAAAAGGTTCGTAATAAATTACGAACCTTTTGTATTTGTAGTATGATAAAATTATTTTATTAGCTCAGCTTTTTTTGCTTCTCTTGCTTTTTTTGTCATTTCAAGAGAAATAGAGCTTGTTTCTACTTTCATTTTGGTATTAGTGTCAATTTCTAAAACTATAATGTCGCCATCGTTTCTAAAAACCTTTCCGTGAATACCTCCAGCAGTTACTAATTTATCTCCTTTCTTTATATCATCTAGCATGCTTTGCATTTCTTTTTTTTGTTTGTTTTGTGGCCTTAAAAAAAAGAAATATACAATTGCTAAAAAGGCAAGAAGGAAAAAAAGATTGCCATTAGCTAAAAAATTACCCATTATTATTGAGCAGTTTTGTTTACTACAGATTTTATATTTAATACTGTGTTAGCAGGCTCTGTATTTGCAATAATTGTTACTGTTTTGTTTTGAGCACCAGATTTTCCTTTTGGATCAAATGATACTTCTAAAGTTCCAGATTCTCCTGGTGCTATAGGTGCTTTTGGGTATGTTGGTACTGTACAACCACAAGATCCTTTTGCAGAAGAAATAATTAATGGATTGTTTCCTGTATTTGTAATTGTAAATGTTGTAGTTGCATTTTTGTCATCTCCAATTGTTCCAAAATCATGCTCCATTTTGTCCATTTTTATTGTAGTTGGGTTTGCAACTACTGCTGGAGTGTTATTTTGAACTTCTTTTTTGATGTTTTCTGTAGCATTAATTACTTCGTTTTTAATTTCTTTAACTTCGTTTTTTACTTCAGTTTCAGTGTTTTCAACTTTTTCTTCGTTACAAGAAAACATTCCTAAAACTGCAATTGCTAATAATGGTAAGATGTACTTTTTCATTTTTAATGATTTTTTTTGTTATTAAATATTATTTTTTTAGTTTATTAATCCTCTTCCTTGTTTTTTAATTCCTCCACTTTCTTTTAAGAACTTCATTATTTTGTCCAAAATTCCGTTTATAAAATCTTTACTTTTATCTGTAGAATATTCTTTTGCTATATCTACATATTCATTTATTGTTACTTTTATTGGTATACTAGCAAAGCATTTAAATTCACAAATTGCCATCTTTAAAATTACCATATCTATTACAGCAATTCTATCCATATCCCAATTTTTTAACTTAGGTTTTATAATTGCTTCAAAATCTTCTTCATATTCAAAGTAGTTTTCTATAATATCATTTGCAAAAACCTGTATTTCACTATTGTCTTCTAATAATAAAATTTTATGCAAAAATACTGAATCTGCATCTTTTATAAAAGATTTTAACGTTTTTTGAATACTCATTAATGCATAATAAGAATCATCTTCTATATTAATAAAATTTTCTGCTAAATCTTCTTCCAACTCTAAGCTAGCACCCATCACCTTTTTTATGATGTTTCTTAGCATATCTATATCGTTGGTTTTTGTTTTATTTGCTATTTTTATGTAGTCAAGGTACTTATCTTTTTTAATTAAAATTTCATATAAAGATTTTACTATTTTAGGATTGATGTAGTCATTTATCTTATTAAAAGCTATATAATCTTTAAATTCTTTATTGTTTCCAATTAATCGTATAACATCATTTTCTGCTAGTGCGGTACTAGTATTTTCGTCTCTACTATTTTCTAGTAATTTACTTTCTTGCTTTGCAGTATGTATTAATGAGTAGTTACAAATTTCTACTAAGTACAATAAGTATACATGGTATAAGTGTTCTGCTTCTTTAATATATTCACGTAGTTTTTGTTCTAGTTTTACAGGAGAAATATCTTTTCCTATAGCACTAGAAAACAACACTTGCATTGCTTTAACTCTTATTATTCGCCTTGAAAGCATGGGTTTGTTAAGTTTTTGATTTTTTTTAAAAAAGTACTATTTATCTTACTTGGCGTATTTTTCCAATACTATTAATTCTTTCCATTGCTATTTCTAAAGCAACTTCTTGTGTACCTTTTTCTGAATTATCTGCGGCGTTAAAAATATCTATGGTTTGTTGGTAAATATTGTCTGTAATACCATAAGTTTTTTCTTTGCTATAGCCATCTATTTCGGTATAACAGTTTACAACACCACCTGCGTTTATTAAAAAATCTGGAGCATATAAAATACCTTTTTCTTTTAATTTTCTACCGTGTATCAATTCATCTTGAAGTTGATTGTTTGCTGCACCTGCAATAATGCTACATTTTAAATTGTCTATAGTACTGTCATTTACAGTAGCACCTAGTGCACATGGAGCATAAATATCCATTTCTGTATTGTACACATTATTTACGTCTATAACTTCTGCTTTGTAGTTTGATGTAACGCTTTTTAAATTGTCTTCATTAATATCAGCAATTAATATTTCTGCATTTTCTTTTGCTAAAAGCTCTATTAAATATTGCCCTACGTGTCCTACACCTTGAACCATAATTTTTTTACCTGTTAGGCTATCGTTTCCTGTTAGTTTTTTCTGGCTTGCCTTCATTCCTAAATAAACGCCATAAGCCGTAACAGGAGATGGGTCACCGCTTCCGCCCATATAAAATGGTTTGCCCATTACATGTTTAGTTTCCATAGAAATATATTCCATGAACTGTGTGTTTGTTCCTACGTCTTCTGCTGTAATATATTTTCCTCCTAAGTTTTCTACAAATTTTCCGTAACGTCTCCAAAATGGTTCGTTCTTTTTTGCTTTAGGATTGTCTATAATAATTGCTTTACCACCACCAAGATTTATTCCTATTATTGATGATTTAAAGGTCATTCCTCTTGATAAACGGAGTACATCATTTATTGCTGCCTGTTCGTTTTCGTATTTCCAAATTCTAGTTCCTCCTAGTGCAGGACCTAAAGTGGTGTTGTGTATTCCTATAATTCCTTTAAGACCAGTTTCATTGTCGTTAAAAAACATCAACTGTTCGTGTCCCATTGATTCTATTTGGTCAAATACATTGGTTTGTTTATTGTTATCCATTTGGCTTGAAATTTTGCGCAAAGATATGCTTATTTAAGTTTAAGAAAATAAGATACTTGAAAATTTTTAAACAATTTTTAAATCATAAACTCTGTGTTCTTTATAACGATTGGCATCCATTTTTTCTAATTGACGATTCATCATTACATTATTTTCTAAAATCCAACTCAAATCTGCTTCTTGGTAACCTAATTTTTGCCCTTCTACAATGGTTTTATGTATTAAAATGGCTTCTACGCCTTTTCGTCTATGACTTTCTAATACGCCCATGATTATAGTTCGTACTCCTTTTACTTTTTTAAGTCCTAAAACTACTCCTACTAATTTTAAAAAACCTTTTGATAGTAGTTTTCCATTTGAGCCTTTCAAAACTTCATTGATATTTGGTAAAGTTATCATGCAGCCCACTGGCAAGCCCTTGTCATATACCATATATGATAATGATGGTTCTAAAAGAGGTGCAAGTTCGCTAGCTAAGCCAGCTATATCGTCATCAGAAAGTGGTAAAAAAGACCAGTTTTCTTTCCAAGCGTCATTGTATATTACTTGAATTTCTTTTACAACGCGTTTTAAGTCTTTTTTCTGAATAAATTTCAATTCAAATTTTCCTCTTTCTTGCATCGCATTGGCTACACGTGCTAGTTTTTCTGGTATTCCTTGTGCTTTGGTAAACTGGTATGAATAAAAATCCATAGCTTTTTCAAATCCATATTTTGTATATAAATCATTATAATAATCAAAATTATATGGTGTAAGTAAAACTGGGTCTAAATCAAATCCTTTTATTAAACTTCCTACAGTATGACTTACAGAAAAATTCATTGGGCCTCTTAAAGTATCTTTTCCATTGGCTAAAGCATATTCTTTGGCTTTGTTTAAAAGTGCTTCGCTTACTTTTTCATTGTTTATGGTATCAAAAAAACCAAAAAAACCTACTTCGTCTTTGTGTAGTTTATTGTGTTCGTTATTTACTATACAAGAAATTCTTCCTACTACTTTATCTCCTTGATATGCCAAGTAAGATTCTACTTTTCCCTTGTTATAAAAGGCTTCTTTTTTCTCATCGAAGAGTTTTTTATCTTCCATAAAAAGCTGTGGAATATAATGTGGCTCGTTTTTGTATAAATCTACAGGAAACTGCAAAAAAGTCATAATGTCTTTTTTGCTAATTACTTTTTTAAGTTCAATTTGCATAAATTATTTTTTATCTTATTAAAGAAAATGTACCAAATTTAGATACATCTTCTTGTCCGTTGCTTACTTTTATAAAATAGTTGTATACTCCCAATTCTTGATCTTTTTGTTTGAATTTTCCGTCCCAGCCATTTATGTTATCGTGTATTAATTTACCCCAACGGTCATAAATTCTAAATTCTAAAACATCTGCACCAACCAAAACTGGTTTAAAAACATCATTCAAACCATCTGCATTTGGGCTAAAAGCTTCAGGCATTTCAAGTTCAATTCCTACAAATACTAGAATAGAATCTACATCTGTACAGCCATCTGCTTCTGATGTAATTGTATATACTATATTTTCTGTAGGTGTAGTGCTTGTATTTTCTTCTGAAGTGCTTGCTAAAAATGATGATGGAGTCCAAGTAAAACTAATATCATCGTTTAAATTACTCTGAGATGCAACTGTAACACCAATATCTGTAGTGGTTCCAGAACCTGTTGTAGTGTCAGTATAGTCAGGATTTACTACTAATGTTTTAGCTGAGATTACAATATCTTCAGAAATAATACAATTATTTGCATTTACACCAGTAACTGTTATGGTAGTATTTCCTTGTAAATTTATTGCTGTATTTTGTTCAGTAGCATTTACATCTGCAAAATTTGCAGCAGGAGACCAAGTAAATGTTCCATTATTTACATTTGAATTGATGTATATATTCGTACTGGTTTCATTACACAATATCAAATCATCTGCAGATAAGTTTAAAGATAAAGCTGTGTTGCTAGAGACTTCTTCACAAAGAGTAAAGTAACAATCTGAATCTATTACATCTACGCAGTATATGCCTGTGTCTAAATTTGAAATTAAAGCCGTATTTTCAAAATTATCCCAAAAGAAAAATGTTTGACCATTTTCTCCTGTAACTACTACTTCTAAAGCGCCATCAGACTCTCCCGAACAGCTTTCATCAGTAACATTTATACTGGCTTCAAGAGTGCTAAGGTTTATTGTTGTTTGTTCTGTGTAAGTACATCCTTGGTCTGAGGCAGTAAGTGTAAGTGTAGTTAATGATGAAATATTTGTAGTGTTTGTAGTAGTACCAGAAGATGGATCTAATACAAAATTTGCTGGTGACCAACTAAATGTAGCGTTTTGGCTCAAGTTATGAAAAACTTCGAGTAATGCATCTTCGTTGTTACATAAAGTATTTGGAGAAGTGAAAATACTCAAAAATAAATTTGGTTCAGTAATATCTTCGCACAGCGTAATATCGCAGCCGCCTTCATCTGAAATAGTAACACAATATGTTCCTGCTTGTAAATCTGTTCTTGCAGAATCTGTGTTTCCGTCATCCCAAAGATATGTTACATTGCCTACACCTCCAGAATAAGTAATATAAGCAGTTCCGTCATTATCATCTGTGCAAGTTTCGTTTGTAGAAAATGAATTTGCTGTAAGATTACTTACATAAATTGTAAAAGTAGTATCATCTGTACAGTTTCCGAGTGCATAAGAAACGGTATATGTTGTAGTTGCTGTAGGTGTTATGGTTGTAGTACCACTATTTGGGTTGGCAACAAATGTAGTAGGCGACCAACTATATGTTTGAGCACCAGTTACTTCAAAGTTTATACTTTCGCCAATACAAAGCGAATCATCATAAGGCGATACATTAAAAGGAATAATATCTGAAATATCCATAGTAGAAGCTATAATAGCACCACATTCACCTTCTACATTTATTTCAATAGTTTCTACACCTTCAGAAATTGCATCTGGAATGGTAACTAACTGAATAGTAGTAGAAGAATCTCCTGGTTGTACATAAGCTGTATCTTCAAAAGGAAGTTGTACAAAATCTACTAAATGCGTAGCAGTTCCTGAAAATGAATATGGAATAGCTATTGGTGAAGTAGTTAAATTTACTCCATCTTCAAGAATAAATTCTATTTCGCCATCTATACAGTTTTCTACCATGGTATTAAAACCTGCACCTAAAATAGTAGATGCTGCTACAATTACACCAGTAGAAGAAAAACTTCCTGCTTCTAAAAATACTCCCGAGTCAAAAGCCCAGTCGCCACCATCTGCAATAGCAAGTTTAAAGTGATATTGGGCACAAGGAACAGTTGCTGCTTTTGCTTCAAAAACTGCGGTTATTTCATTATAAGCTATATTTGGAACAGAACTTATAGGGCTTGTGTTTGGATTCATGAAATTAGAGTAGGTTCCATCATAACAAGTTGCTGCTATTCCAGAACCACCATTATTTACAGTATTTATAGAAACTGGTAAAGTAGTTCCAGGTATTAGTGCAACATTTTGGTTTGTATAATTTCCGCCAGCAGGATTTGGTCCACTTATAAAAAAACCAAATATATCGTTTACTCCCCCACAAACAAAACCAGGGTATTCTTCTGAACCCATAGCATAATTAAATCTTAATGTATCACCAATAACATCTATATCAAATTCTAATACGCAGGCATCATTAGTATTATATGATTCTCCTAAAGTTGCGAGTAAAGCATCTAAGTCTGTATCTCCATTGCTGTTATTAAAATTTGTATTGTCGCTTATGAAAGTTGTTGATCCTACAAGGTCATTTACAGTAGTTACTATACCAGTTGTTAGTAAAACACCTTCTGAAATACCCAAACTTGGATCTGAGCCAGAAAATGTTCCAGAAAATGCTTCTCCTGTTGGAATAGAAGTAGGACAAACCAGTGTAGCATTTGAAATAGCAACTCCTGTTCCAGCAAGTTGCTGTGCTAGTTGTGTAGCATTTGTGTTTTCTGTTACAGTAAATTGTGCATTAATAAATGTACAACACAGTGTAAATAATATTAAAAATAAATTTTTCATCTTGTAAAATTAGTCAAATTTTTAGGATATAAAATTGAAGTGTCTTGCTTTTATTCACAATTTTTAGTGTTTTAATCTTTTAAATAATACTATTTTTGGAACTAATTATGAATTTTATAAAAATATCTCTTCTCGTTTTATGTCTATGTTTTTTTAAACTTAGTTCTGCTGCTTATATTTTAATACCAATGGACGAAGTACAATCTGACCATTTAAAGTCTTATGGAATAGCTTATTGGTTGCTACAAGAACAGCTGGAAGTAGACTGGCTTTTAAACTACAGAGGAGGCAGTTTTGCTGTAAAAGATTTAGCACAAATTCAAAAAGAATGTAAGATTAGAGGCGTAAAGTATGAATTGATTCCAGATGCTAGTTATACTGCTATATTAAACACTATTGCTAATCCTGAAAAAAATATGGATTTGGCTAAATTAGAAAAAGAACCTAAAATTGCAGTTTATTCCCCAAAAGGAAAACTACCTTGGGACGATGCTGTAACAATGGCTTTAACTTATGCAGAAATTCCTTACGACATTATTTATGACGATGAAGTTATGGATAATAAACTGGTAGAATATGACTGGTTGCACCTGCATCATGAAGATTTTACGGGTCAGTATGGAAAATTTTATGCAGCTTATAGAAATGCTGCTTGGTACCAACAGCAGCAAAGAGATATGGAAGCTTTGGCAAATAAACATGGCTTTGATAAAGTGTCGCAATTAAAATTGGCGGTTGCAAAAAATATTAGAAATTTTGTAGCTGGCGGTGGTTTTATGTTTGCTATGTGTTCTGCTACAGATAGTTATGATATAGCCTTGGCAGCAGAAGGAACAGACATCTGCGATCATATGTACGATGGCGATGCACCAAGTGGTTCTGCTCAAGATCAGTTAGATTTTACTAAAACTTTTGCTTTTCAAGATTTTCAATTGAGAATGAGCCCTGTAGAATATGAATATTCTAATATTGATGCTAATTTCAAAAGAAAAGTACCTAAGAATTTAGATTATTTTACATTGTTTGATTTTTCTGCAAAATGGGATCCTGTGCCTACCATGCTTACACAATGCCATACCAGAACGGTAAAAGGTTTTATGGGGCAAACTACAGCTTTTAGAAAATCATTGATAAAACCAGAAGTTTTAATCTTAGGGCAAAATAAATCTTATGGCGAAGCAAGATATATTCACGGCACTTTTGGAAACGGAATGTGGACTTGGTATGGCGGTCACGATCCAGAAGATTATCAGCACTTTGTAGGCGACCCCAAAACAGATTTGAGCCTACACCCAAATTCGCCAGGTTATAGACTGATACTGAACAATGTACTTTTTCCGGCAGCTAGAAAAAAAGAAAGAAAAACATAGATGAATACAATAAAAATAAAAGGTATGTCTTGTGGGCATTGCCAAAAAGCAGTAAAAAATTTACTAGAAGATATAAAAGGAGTGAAGCAAGTTTCTGTTTCTTTAGAAGATGATAATGCTCGTTTTGAATTAACTGAAAATACTTCTATAGAAGATGTTTTGAAACGAATTAATGAAACGCACTACGAAGCAAGTTTGTAATTAATTTCCAATTTTTCCTAATTCGAAACCTTCTGTATAAGCAACTTTGACATTGTTTTCTGAAAATGCACGTTTTATATTTTCGTGTACTTTGAAAGTAGTGGGCCAATAGTGCTTTGGGTGTATATATGGCCAAACACTTACGGTTACCGAATGACTTTCAAATTTTGTAATTCCAATTTCTAATTTTGGTTCTTTTAAAATTTCTGGAACATCAGAAAGGCAATCTTCTATTATTTGCTTTACTCTAGGAAAACTTTCTTCGTATGGTATAGAAACTGTAATGTCTAATAATATACAAGATTTTTTTGAATAGTTGGTAATAATCTCTGAGGTCATTTTAGCGTTTGGAATAATCAAAGTTTTATTTCCTGGAGTGCTTACTACGGTATTAAAAATGTCTATTTTATCTACTTTTCCAAATTTATCATCTACCTGAATGTAGTCATCTGCTTCGTAAGGTTTTAGAGAAAGTACTAATAGCCCAGAAGCAAAATTGCCAAGGCTGCCCTGCAATGACATACCTATAGCAAATACAGATGCTGCTATTATAGAACCAAATACACTTAAATTGATACTTAAAATACCTGCCAAAATAAAAAATAGTACAACGTATAATAAGAAACTGACTAGAGAAATTAAAAAAGGTCTTATAGTATTGGTTAAGCCTGCTTTACTAAATATTAAATCAATAGGTTTTTCTAACTTTTTTATAAGTCTGTAACCTAGCCAAAATACAATAATTGCTATTATAACTTTAGGCGTAAAATGAATAATTTTTTCTGTTGCTAGGTCTATATATGTGTGTATTTTTTCCATAGTTTAATTTTTTAGGGCTTCTATTTTATCTTTTTGAAGTTGATTTTGTAGCGCTTCAATAGACTCAAATTTAATTTCTTCTCTTATAAAGTAAACAAACTCCACAATAATTTTTTTGCCATAAATATCTTTATCGAAATCAAAAATATGGACTTCTATGCTTAGGTCTTGATTTTTAAAAGTTGGTTTATGACCTATATTTAGCATTCCTTTATATTGCTTAGTTTCTACAAGAACATTTACTGCATATACGCCTTCTTTGGGTATGAGTTTGTATGATGCCGATAAAGCAATATTTGCGGTTGGAAAACTTATAGTTCTTCCTAGTTTGGCACCTTCTACCACTTCGCCTTCTATAAAATAATGATGATTCATCAATTCTTTTGCAAGCTGCACATCGCCGTGTGCTAGTGCCTGCCGTATTTTTGTAGAACTAATGGTAATGTCTTCTAGCTCTTCTTTTTGTATTAATTCAATTTCGAAATGGTGCCTGCTTTGATATGTTTTTAATAAATCAATATTTCCTTTTCTGCCTTTACCAAAATGATGGTCGTAACCAATTACTATTACATTTGGAGTAAAGTTTTTGAGTAAAAAATCTTCTACATAGGCTTCTGCACTCAATTCTGAAAATGCTTTTGTAAAGGGAACGATAACTAAATTATCTATCCCATAACTCTCTAAAAGTTTAATTTTTTCGTCAAGAGTGTTGATGAGTTTTAGTGAAGTATCGTTTGGATTGATAATAAACCTTGGGTGCGGATGAAATGTAATTAAGATACTTTCGCCTTGTTGCTTTTGTGCCAGCGCATTTAGTTTGTTCAAAATCTGTTGATGTCCTTTGTGTACACCGTCAAAAGTTCCTACGGTTATTACTGCGTTTTGGAATTTTGGCAATTCTTTTAAATTATTAAATACTTTCATTTTAAAACCAAATAATGCATATAAGTGAGTTTGAAACCGTCATTGCGAGAACTCCAAAGAGTTTGAAGTAATCTTTAAGATTTAAGATTGAGTTTTCAATTGGAAAAGATTGCTTCTTCATACTTCATCGCAATGACGAGTGAAACAAAACTTCCAACATCCAACACCTAACATTTAAACGTTAAATCTAAAATGCAAAATATCGCCATCTTGCACTACATATTCTTTTCCTTCTACTCTTAGTTTTCCTTTATCTCTGCATGCAGCTTCAGAACCAAGTTCTACATAATCGTTATAAGCAATTACTTCTGCTCTAATAAATCCTTTTTCAAAATCGGTATGAATAACACCTGCCGCCTGCGGTGCTTTGGTGTTTTTGTGAATAGTCCAGGCTCTTACTTCTTTTACACCTGCGGTAAAATATGTTTCTAAATCTAGCAGTTTATAACTTGCTTTTATTAGCCTGTCCATTCCAGATTCTGTAAGTCCCAAATCTTCCAAAAACATTTCTTGATCTTCGGCATCCATCATTACTATTTCAGATTCTACTTTTGCAGATATGATTAATAATTCTGCGCCTTCTGCTTCGGCTACTGCTCTTACTTGGTCTACAAAAGCATTTCCCGATACAGCAGAATTTTCATCTACATTACAAGCGTATAGCGTAGGTTTTATGGTCAAAAGGTTTAAATCTTTGATGAAAAGTTTACTATCATCATCTATTTCAAGGCTTCTTGCAGATTTACCTGTAAGCAAATGATCTATATATTTTTGACCAACTTCTACATTTTTCTTTGCAACTTTATCGCCGCTTTTTGCTGCTTTTTGGTTTTTGGTTACAAATTTTTCAAGTGATTCTAAATCTTTAAATTGAAGTTCTGTATCTATTACTTCTTTATCTCTAATAGGATTTATAGAACCATCTACGTGAATTACGTTTTCGTCTTCAAAACATCTGATAACGTGAACAATTGCATCTACACTTCTAATATTTCCAAGAAACATATTGCCAAGCCCTTCGCCTTTAGAAGCACCTTTTACCAAACCTGCAATATCTACCAGCTCTACTGTAGTAGGTATTACTTTTTCTGGCACAACAAGTTCTTCTAGCTTGTTTAACCTTTCGTCTGGCACGGTAATAATACCAATATTTGGCTCTATGGTACAGAAAGGAAAATTTTCTGCTTGTGCATTTATGGCTTTGGTAAGTGTGTTAAATAGAGTAGATTTTCCAACATTTGGCAATCCAACAATTCCGCATTTTAAACTCATAATATGTTGTTTCTTTTTTAGAAAGCGCAAAGATAAGGATAATTACGATTTAATTGAAACATATAAGTCATATAAGTTTTTGGTTTCTGATGTTGAATAAACACTTAGTTAATAAAAGGAAATTATGATGGTTTTAGAATAGAAAGATTAGATTTTGAAATTGTTATTATGTTTAGTATATGTGAAGTTGCTAAAAGATAATAATCAATTATCGTATCCAAAGTTTTGCGTTTTCGTTATTCTTTCTTTCTGTTCATCTATTGTCCTAAATAAAACCTTGTAAAAAATGCAAATAAACCAACATTTATAAATAATAAAATGCCTGTCGGAGACTTTACCAGTAAACCCCAATTAGGGTGCGTTTAATGATTCTAATTTTGCATTATCAATAAAAAATAGATAATGAAATTAATAGAATTTATAAATCAGTACCCAACAGAAGAC
>CAKZQD010000119.1 GCA_937139485.1 uncultured Bacteroidota bacterium
CCTATAAAATCTGCTGATGCTTTAATAGCAGATGATGGTATAAGAGTAGATTATGTATTGGCAAATCCACCTTTTGGTAAAAAATCTAGTATTACAATAACCAATGAAGAAGGTCTAGCAGAAAAGCAAGATATGAGTTATAATCGTCAAGATTTTTGGGAATCTACTTCAAATAAGCAACTAAACTTTTTGCAACATATAAAAACAATGCTTAAAATAAATGGAGAAGCTGCAGTAGTTCTTCCTGATAATGTTTTGTTTGAAGGTGGCGCAGGAGAAGAAGTGCGTAAACAACTGTTAAAAACTACAGAACTGCATACCATTTTAAGATTACCTACAGGTATTTTTTATGCTCAAGGTGTAAAAGCAAATGTATTATTCTTTACAAACAAACCAGCAAATAAAGAAGCTTGGACAAAAGATGTTTGGTTTTATGATTACCGTACAAACGTGCATCATACACCAAAGAAAAATCCAATGCGCCAAGAAAACCTGCAAGCGTTTATAGACTTATACAATGGTAAAAACATCAATAAACGGAAAGAAACTTGGAGCGAAGAAAACCAAGATGGCAGATGGAGGAAATATAGCTATGAAGAAATATTAGCAAGAGATAAAACCAGTTTAGATATTTTTTGGTTAAAAGATAAAAGCTTAACAGATTTAGATAACCTACCCGACCCAGATGTTTTAGCAGTAGAAATTATTGATATTTTAGAGTCTGGATTGAATAGTTTTAGAGAGATAATGGAAACAATAAATGAAAATAATAAAGTATAAATAGTACTTTTTAAGAAAAAAAACAAAAAAAATCATAGAAAAAAATTATAAAAAAGCATTAAAAATGATGATTTAATGGCATTTTTCACAGTATCTTGATAATGCACTAATTTAAAAAGTAAACCTACACTTTTGTAAGTGTAAACTTATATTTCAATTTCTATAAAGGCTTATTTTTATTTTTTAAACCTTTGTAAAAATGTATAAAAAAAGCCCTCAGCAAATAATTTTTGCTGAGGGCTTTAATCTTGTTTAAGTTAAATTAAGGAGATTGTTCTTTTTCGAACTCCAAAATTTTAAGCTTCTTCAATAAGTCTGGTCCTGGTCTGTATATAATTTTAGTTTTCTTTATATTAGTAGAACTAACATCTTCTTCTAAAACAGAACCTTCGCTATTAACGCTCAATCTCATTCTTCCTAACTCGCCCAAACCTACAGTTCTCCCTTGCGACAACTCATCTTCAATAATATCTACCAAGCCAATTAATACGGCATAAATATCGTTTCTCATAACGGTACTTCCCTTACTTATAAGGCTTGAAAGACGTTTTAAATCTGTGTGACCATTTGGTACTATTTTAGCATAGAACTTTGGTGCCAATGTTAAATCCTGAGGATTTATTTTACTGACTGCTTTAATTTTAATTTTCATAACATTTAGTTTAAAAATAACTGAACAATATCGTTCATTGCTTCTTAAACTCCTATTAGCATATTTATAGTATTGAAAGCATGTGCGTTAACATAAATTTAACATAAAATATTAATATTTGTTAAACAAACAATAAATCCATTATACTTAAAAGCTCAAAGAAAATCGTAAGATAGAGATTCCAGCCTACGCGAGAATGACGTGAAATTTCAATTTTTACGAATAAACATCGTAAATCGTAAATCAAAAATCGTAAATTACAAATAGTATAAAGAAAATCGTAAATCGTAAATCTAAAATCGTAAATAGCCTTATCTTTGCTGCTACGATGAATACATTTCCAAAAGACACCAACGAAAAACTCGAATTTGATAAAATAAAAGCCATTTTATTAGAAAATTGTTTGAGTGATTTAGGGCAACAACAAATTGAAGAACAAAATTTTCAAACAGATATTTTTGTTTTGCAAAAGCAACTACGTCAAGTTTTTGAAATGAAATCTGCATTAGAAAATGCTATTCATTTTCCAGCTCAAAATTATTTAAACTTAGAAGGAGAATTAAAATATCTTGGAATAGAAAATTATACTTTAGAAGGAAAACAGTTTCGTAAAATTTTAAATTTCCTTTTAACAATTGAAGCCATTTTTAAGTTTTTTGAAAAATACCCAGACGAATATAACACGCTAGCAGAAATTATAGAACCTATTTATTTTGAAAGAACCATTCCTACAGAAATAGAAAAAGTAATAGATGAAGAAGGTGGAATAAGATCTGATGCTTCAGCAGAATTGGTTTCGATAAGAAGAAAAATTAATGGGAAAAACCAAGAGTTAAATAAAGTATTCAATAAACTTATTGGGAACTTAAAAAAACAAGGAATATTAGCAGATTCTGAAGAAAGTATAAGAAATAACAGAAGAGTTTTGGCGGTGCAAGCTTCCAACAAAAGATCTATTGGTGGAATTATTTTAGACGAATCTGAATCTGGAAAAACATCATATATAGAACCACAAGAAACGGTTTTTCTAAACAATGAAATTTTTGAATTAGAAAGAGAAGAAAAACGTGAAATCTTAAAAATATTAAAAGAATTAACAGCAAAAATTGCAGTTTCTAAAGATATTTTGCAAGATTATAGTTTTGTTTTAGCCAAGTTTGATGCCATAAGAGCAAAAGCATTATTGGCTTTATCGCTTGATGCAAATATGCCTATTTTATCACGTGAGCCAGTTATAGAACTCAAGGAGGCTTATCATCCAATTTTGTTTTTGCACAACAAAGCATTGCAAAAAGAAACCTATCCTTTAGATATTAAAATTACAAAATCAAAGCATATTATTTTGATAAGTGGACCAAATGCAGGTGGAAAATCTATCTCTTTAAAAACGGTTGGTTTAATACAAATGATGTTGCAATTTGGGCTTTTAGTTCCTTGTGACGAGAATAGTAAAATTCGTTTATTCAAAAATATTTTTACAGATTTAGGCGATAACCAATCTATTGAAGATGAGCTGAGTACATACAGTTCTAGATTGAATAGAATGAAATATTTTATAGAAAATTCTAACCCAAATACATTGTATTTAATAGACGAATTTGGAACAGGAACAGATCCTAGATTTGGAGCAGCAATGGCAGAAGCTATTTTAAATAAATTGATAGCAAGCAAAGCTTTTGGAATAGTAACTACACACTATTCTAACTTGAAAAAAATAGGAGAAGCGCATCAAAATATCGAAAACGGAGCAATGCTTTTTGATGAAGACAATTTTAAACCGCAGTATAAACTAAAACTTGGAAAACCTGGAAGTTCGTACACCTTTGCGATAGCAGAAAAAATAGGTTTGAAACCAGAATTGATAGCAGAAGCAAAGTCGCTGGTAGATTATTCCGACTTGAAGTTTGACGAACTTTTAGAGCAAGTAGAAAAAGAACGAAAGCATTTTGAAACGCAGAGCGATATTATAAAACAAGAAAATGCTAAGTTGAAAAAGTTGATGTCGAAATTTGATAAAATGAATGACGATTTAGAACATCAAAAAAATCGATTACTGCAAAAACAAGTTGCGCTAGAACAAGAAAAATCGCAACAAGCAGATAAGCAAGCAAGAACATTTTTAAACAAACTAAATAAAGCAAAAAGTAAAGAAAACTTAGCCGTAGAAATTCAAAATAGAGCCAAAACAAGAAAAGAAGTATTAGGAAAAAAAGAAGTAGAATTTGCTAAAAAAACAGAACAAGCAAATACAGAAAATTTAAAAGTTGGTGACTTTGTTTATTTAAAAAACAACGATAGAGAAGGCAAAATTATTGAGATAAGAAAAAATAAAGCTGTTGTAAATTTCAATGGTTTGAGTACAACAGTAAACGTAAAAGATTTATTGAAAGCTATACAAGAAAAAAGACCAGAAATCAAAAAAAGCAAACGTGTAGTAACTATAAATGATGTTGAAAAAACATTTGATGTGAGAGGATTAATGCAAGATTCTGCTCGTGTACAAATAGAAGGCTATTTTGACCAAGCACTATTAAACAACATAGAAACCATAAAAATTATTCACGGAAAAGGAACTGGAGCTTTAAGAAACCTTGTAAAATCATTGGTTAGAGAATATAAAACCAATATTTTAGAGTGGAAATTTGAAGAGGAAAAAAGAGGTGGTGACGGCGCTACAATTATTACTTTTAAATAATTTTTGAAGATGAATTTGCATAAAAACATAGCAAAATCTATTCAGTTTTTAATAGAAAACAATTTTGAATTTGCAGTATTTCGATTACCAAATTCTGAAAAGATAAAACTTTTTGTAGATCAAAATTCAGAGAAAAAATCTGGTTTTGTAATACAAGCTTTTAATGTAAAACATGCTTCAATATTTATTTCAGATGACTTAGTTTTTGAAAATGAAAATATCAAAATTGAAAATTTAAAAAGTATAACTTCAACAGAAAAAAATAAAGATTTGGATTACAAATCAGCAGTTCATTTTCAAACACAAAATGCTTACCAACTTTATGTAAAAGAAGTAGCGGAAACTTGTAAAACCGAAAACTTAAATAAAGGCGTTTCTGCAAGAATAAAAAGTGTTGCAATTCCAGAAAATTTTGATTTGGGAATTTACTTTGTAAAACTTTTAGAAAATTATAAAACGGCATTTGTAAATATTTTTTATAAACAAGAAATTGGTTTGTGGCTTGGTGCAACACCAGAAACTTTAGTGAAAAAAGATACTAGATTTTATGAAACGGTATCTTTGGCGGGTACAAAATTAATTTCGGCAAATAGAGCATGGACAAACAAAGAAAAAGAAGAACAACAGATAGTTACTGATTATATAAAAGATGTTCTTATAGATAAAGATTGTTCTATAGAAAATGACTTAAAGTCAAAAACAATAGAAGCTGGATTGATAGCGCATATCAAAACAGAAATTAAATTTAATAGTCAAAAAACTTTTTTAGAATTAGCTAAAATCCTGCACCCAACGCCTGCTGTATGTGGTTTTCCAAAAGAAGAAGCATTAAAATTAATTAGAAAACACGAAGGAAATCAAAGGCAACTTTATGCTGGTTTTATAGGTGTAGTTACAGAAAATATTAAACATTTATTTGTGAATTTACGTTGTATGAGAATCACAGAAAAAGATTTTTTGATTTATGTTGGAGCTGGAATTACTAAAGATTCCAAGCCAGAAAAAGAATGGCTAGAAACCGAAAATAAAGCACAAACATTAATGCGTTTCTTATAATTTTATTGAAAAAATATGAATATCATTAAATTTTTTACAGCTTCAAACCTTTGGATTGCTTTGGCAAGTTTTTGCTTTTATCAAGTAAGTTTGGTTCAACTTGGCAATGGTATAAATATTACAAATACTTCAATTTTTATTTTTTTTTCAGCGCTGTTTTCATACAATTTACTCAAGTTTTTTGGTTTTGAAAAAAAAGAAAAAGAAACTAATTTTATAACAAAAATTATTGTTGTTGTTTCTGCTTCTGCATGTTTTTTTTATTATAAAGATATAAGTGCAGTAAGTATAAAATACTTTATTGTAGCTGGCTTACTTACATTTTTGTATGCAAATCCATTATTTGTAAACAAAAAAAGAGGCTTTAGTATTAGAAAGTTTTGGTTTTTAAAATCTATTACTGTTGCTTTGGTTTGGACCATTACCAGTAGTATTATTCCACTCATAGAGTTTCAAGTAACAGAATCTCAGTTGTATTTGTTCTCTTTAGAAAAATTTCTATTTATTTTAGGAATTACAATTCCTTATGATATTAAAGACTTACAAAAAGATAAACTTCAAAAAGGAATGACCAGTTTTGTAATGAAATTTGGTGTATCAATTACAATCATTGTCTCCAATTTTGTTCTTTTTTGCGCTTTATGTTTAGCATTTTATTTGTTCCCAAATTTTCGTTTAGCTACTATATTAATTTATACTTCGGCTATTATTATTAATGTTTTTACAAACGAAAGTAGAAGTACTTATTGGTATACATTTTTAGTAGATGGCTTAATAATATTATACCTTTTTATTTACCTGTTTATTTCTAAGGTTTAAACTGTGCAAGTTTTAATAATTTTAGTAGGTTTGAAGTCTTTAAAAACAAACAAAACATTACTAAATGAAACAAATTTTACTTAATTTATTACTCTGCTTAATTGCCATAACAAGTGTTGCACAAAAAACGCAAGAAGTACCAGAAACAGTAATTAAGTCTACCAGAATAGATTTACCTTTTTCACAAAATTCGCACACTATTAGCATTATCAATGCTGAGGAAATTAAAAATAGCACAGCTCAGAATGTAGCAGATTTATTGCAACAAATTCCAGGAATAGATGTAAGGAGAAGAGGAACAGATGGAATGCAGTCAGATTTATATATTAGAGGTGGAAACTTTAACCAAACACTTTTATTAATAGATGGCATAAAAGCAGACGATGCGCAAACTGGTCATCATACTATGAATATGATTATTCCTTTTGAAAACATAGCAAGAATAGAAGTAATAAAAGGACCAGCAGCACGTATTTACGGGCAAAATGCATTTGGTGGAGCAATAAATATTGTTACAAAAAGTAATCTAGAAAATCAAATGAGCTTGCAGCTTGGCGCAGGTTCTTATGGAAGGTTTAATGGAGAAATTGGTGGTGCGTTAAATATAAAAAATACCACTCACCAGTTTCAATATGCTAGAAACTCTTCTAAAGGATATAGATTTAATACCGACTATAACAATGATAATTTCTTTTTGAAAAGTACATTTAATACTAAAAAAGCAGCTATAAATCTTATTGGAATTTTCAATCAAAGAAAATTTGGTGCCAATGGTTTTTACGCAAGCCCAGCATTTGTAGATCAATACGAAGAAACACAAACAAGTTTAATAGGTGTATCAAGTGAACATAAAATTAAAAAACTTACAATTAAACCAAGAATTTATTGGCGCAGAAACCAAGACAATTATTTCTTTTTACGTCAAAATCCTAGTTTTTTTGAAAACTTTCATATTAGCAATAAAATAGGAGCAGAAATAAATGCAAATTATCGCTCAAAATTGGGAATTTCTGGTTTTGGTCTTGAATTAGCGCAAACTTATTTATCTTCAAATAATTTAGGAAAAAGACAGCGAACAGCAGTAAATTTATTTGTAGAGCATAGAATGACTTTCTTTAAAGATAAACTAGATATTACACCAGGTGTAGCCGTAAACTACATTACAGATTTCAAGTTCCATGCTTTTCCAGGAATAGATTTAGGCTATAAAATTAATAAGAATTTTAAATTATATGGAAACCTAGGTTATACTTATAGAATACCAACTTATACAGAACTTTATTATGCAAGTCCAACAACTTTAGGAAACAAAAACTTAAAACCAGAAAGAGCATTTGCACAAGAACTTGGAGCAAATTTTAAAAACAAGTTTGTATATGTAAATTTAGTAGGTTTTCATAGAGAAGCATTTGATTTAATAGATTATACAAAAGCTGTGGAAACAGATATTTTTACTGCAAATAATATTAGAAAGGTCAACACATTAGGATTAGAATCTAATGTAAATTTTGGATTTAAATTTTTAAAACAGCAACAAAATTTTAATCTTGGATATACTTTTATGAAAGATATAATAAAAGGACTAGATGTGCCATTCTCAAGGTATGCATTAAACTCTACAAAGCATCAATTTACCGCCAATTTTGATTTCGCTTTAATAAAAGGAGTAAGAACCAATGTAGCGTATAGATTTATAGAAAGAGCAGATGGAACAACTTATAATGTATGGGACGCCAAAATGATGTTTCAAATAAAAAGCTTTGAAATATCTGCAATTATGAATAATATTTATGACATTCAGTACACAGAAACAAACCTAGTTCCTATGCCAGGTAGAAATATTATGCTAAACTTAAAATACACTTTGAAGTAATTTTAGTATCTTTGATTTTATGTTTAATTATATTAAATACATAGAAATAGATGCAAACATAAGATTTGGAAAACCAATACTAAAAGGAACTAGAATAGCTGTAGATGATGTAAATAATTGGCTGGCAAACTGTATGTCAATACATGAAATAATATCTGATTTTCCAGAATTGAATAAAAATCAAATAATTGCTTGTTTACAATTTAATTTTAACAATAATTTAAAGGATTTAATCTAGTGAATGCATTTTTGTTTTATCTTTACGTTAAATAGTTAAACAAAAAAACAAGTCAAACGGCAAAAGACAAAAAGTCTAAAATATGAGATATAAAAAAGTAGAAACTTACGATGCTAAAGTAGTAGCAGAAACAGCAAAAACATATAAATCTATTCTTAAAAACATAGGAGAAGATGTAGATAGAGAAGGACTTTTAAAAACACCAGAAAGAGCATCAAAGGCAATGCAGTTTTTAACACACGGTTACGATTTAGACGCTGAATCTATTCTAAGAGGAGCAATGTTTCACGAAGAAGGAAGCGAAATGGTTATTGTAAAAAATATTGAATTGTATTCACTTTGCGAGCATCATATGTTGCCATTTTATGGAAAAGCACACGTAGCATATATTCCAAATGGAAAAATTGTAGGTTTGAGCAAAATTCCAAGAATTGTAGATGTATTTGCAAGAAGACTACAAGTACAAGAAAGATTAACTGTAGAAATTTTAGATGTAATAGAAAAAGTACTAGAACCGCTTGGTGTAGCTGTAGTAATAGAAGCCAACCATATGTGTATGATGATGAGAGGTGTAGAAAAACAAAACTCTTCAACCACAACATCTGCATTTAAAGGCGAGTTTGAAAACCACAGAACAAGAAGTGAATTTATGAAGTTAGTAACAGCAGATTTAAAGTAATGTTAGAAGTCGGATGTTGGATGACGGATGATTGAACAATACAGATTAAAGTAAACTATAAACTATCTAACTATTAACAATATAACTAAATAGAATGAGTAAAAAAGCATACGTATTTCCTGGTCAAGGAAGCCAATTTCCAGGAATGGGAAAAGAACTTTATGATTCAAATGATGAAGCAAAAGTTTTATTTAAAAAAGCAGATGAAGTTTTAGGATTTGAAATTTCTAAAATTATGTTTGAAGGCACAGAAGAAGAATTAAAGCAAACAAGCATTACGCAACCAGCTATTTTTATTCATTCGGTAATAACAGCTTTCACGCTAGAAAATTTTGAACCAGATGCAGTAGCAGGACATTCACTTGGAGAGTTTTCTGCACTTGTAGCTGCTGGAGCATTGAGTTTTGAAGACGGTTTGCTTTTGGTTCAAGCCAGAGCCAATGCCATGCAAAAAGCCTGCGATGGCGAGCCAAGTACTATGGCAGCTATTTTACGTTTTGATGATGAAAAAATAGAAACTATTTGTAAGGAAGTTTCTGCAGACTTGGGCGAAATAGTAGTTCCAGCAAATTATAATACGATAGGACAAGTAGTAATTTCTGGTTCGGAAAAAGCAGTAGATGAAGCGATGCAAAGAATGACAGATGCAGGAGCACTAAAAGTGGTAAAATTAAATGTAAACGGAGCATTTCACTCACCATTTATGGAATCTGCAAGAGCAGATTTAGCTGCAAAAATAGACGAAGTTGTTTTCAATGAACCCATTTGCCCTATATACCAAAATGTTGTAGCAGAAGCAGTTACCGAAATTGATATTATAAAAGTAAATTTGATAGCACAACTTACATCTCCAGTAAAATGGACGCAATCTATCCAAAAAATGAAAGCAGAAGGATTTGAAGCTTTTGAAGAGCTTGGTCCTGGAAAAGTTTTGAGTGGTTTGATTAGGAAGGTTAGGTAGATTTGAAAAGTATTTTTTTAGTTTTTTTTATTTCTTTTTTTTGCGGAAATAAGACACAGCATCTTGAAGGATTTGTTGAAAAATGTATTATTAATAAAGAAAGTACAAGTATGAATACATTTTTCTTCAAAAAGTGCGATACTGAAAATCAATTTGAGTGGTACGATGAGTACTTGCAAGAAACATACTATGAATTGAATTTCAAAGAAGATTATCAGATTTTAAGATACCCAAAAGCTAAGAAAAAATATCCTGAAATATTGGATTGCAATGTATTAGGAGATTTTTATATCGTAGTATTAGAAACGGATTCTAAGAAAAATATATTTATGTATGTTTTATTAGAAGAAGATAGAGTAGCAAATTTCATGTATTTTTATGGTGGTGGAAATAGACTTAAAGGCTTATTCGGAGCTTGTTAATTTAAAATTTCTTCAGTCTTAGGGTTGGCATCCTTGCCAATTACATTATATTTTGAGCTGGTATGCAGGTATGCCGACCAGAGGGAAAAGTAAATGCGAAGAACAAGTAAGGTTCGGAATGTTCTCCTCTTGAGAGGAGATAGAGGTGTGTGTTGTTCGTAAAAAAAAATTATACAAAATGAAAAAACAAATCATAGCATTCGGTGGCGGAGGATTTTCTATGGAACCAGAAAATCCATTAATAGACGATTATATTTTAGTACAATCAGATAAAGCAAAACCAAATATCTGTTTTATAGGAACTGCGAGTGGAGATGCAGAATCTTACAGCGATAGATTTTATAAATGTTTTAATACAAAAAGTTGCAATCCAACACATCTTTCTTTATTTAAAGGTAAAACAGCAGATATTGAAAGCTTTATTTTAAAACAAGACATTGTATATGTAGGTGGTGGAAATACTAGAAATATGTTGGTGCTTTGGAAAGAGTGGAATTTGGACAAAATTCTTTTTAACGCTTATGAAAAAGGAACAATTCTAACTGGTCTGAGTGCTGGCGCTATTTGTTGGTTTGAACAAGGACTTACAGATTCTGTTCCAGGTCAGTTAAACGCTTTAAATTGTTTAGGTTTTTTAAAAGGAAGTAATTGCCCACATTTTGACGGCGAAGCAGAAAGACAAGAATCTTTTAAGTCTAAAATACTTTCTGGAGAAATGAAAGCAGGTTATGCCTGTGACGATGGAGTTGGTTTACATTTTATCAATGAAGAATTGGTAAAAGTAGTTAGTTCAAGATCAAAGGCAAAAGCACGTTTTTTTTCGGTAAAAAATAATTTATTAGCAGAAGAAATTATCAATCCTTTTTTTCTTGGGGAATAGGTTTTCACTTAGTGGTTGGCAACCTTGCCAAACACATTATATTTTGAGCTGGTCGGCAGGGATGCCAACCAGAGGAGAATAGTACGTCATTCCTTTGCAGAAAGGAATCTCAATGAGTCAAATACAGCAAGATAAAAAACAGTAAATCATTCATTTACAGAAAGGAATGCCAACGCAAAAGTAAAGAATAATGGAAAGAGGTGGTTACATATACATAATGTCAAACAAAACAAGGTCTGTTTTATACATCGGTGTTACTTCAGTATTATATTGGCGCGTTTCAGAGCACAAATCCTGCAAAGGCTCTGATTTTACTACAAAATATAATTGTACTGATTTAGTTTACTTTGAAACATTTACTACAATTGAAGAAGCTATAAAAAGAGAAAAAGTACTCAAAAAATGGAAACGAGATTGGAAAGATAATCTTATTTATAAATTGAATCCAGATTTAGTTGATTTGACTGAAAATGTTAAAGATTATATTTAAACTAGACTAGAGATTCCTTTCTGCAAAGGAATGACGCAGTTGTATAAGGAAACAATCGAGATCAAAAACTACGTTATTCTTGCGTAAGCAGAATCTCAATACGCTTTATAGAACTCCAAAGATTTCTTTCTGCAAAGGAATGACGCAGTTGTATTATTTTCAAAACTATTATTTTGATACGTCATTCTTGCGTAGGCAGGAATCTCAATCTAAGAAATAACATACTTCTAAAAAGAAATAACTGAGTCATATTATTTACTCAAATGCAATCTAGGAATCAATATCCCAACAGATGCTCCCACTGCATAACCTACAGCCACATCT
>CAKZQD010000120.1 GCA_937139485.1 uncultured Bacteroidota bacterium
GCGTATAACGGACAAACATCTAAAGGGTTGATACATTTTCTCGTTTTCATCGGTCTGTTCCAAATGGCAATAATTTCAGGCGGAATGGCAGTTTTTGTTTTGGGCTTTATTGGAATGTGGCTTTACGCCGCACTTGATTCTTGGCGAACCGCACAAATGATTCGTTCCGGAATCACTCCAAATGGCGCTGAAGATGTTTTGGTTAGACGTTTCTCTGGAAACGCGAAACTCTGGGGCGTTGTATTAACTGTCATCGGTCTATCATTTATCTTGCAAACAATCTTCGATATTCAGTTTTTGATGACGATCGTTTTACCTGTCATATTTATCGGAATAGGCATACATCTATTGAGAACGTTTATCTTTAAGTCTAAGGATGACACGGCAGAATACGGTGATTACGGGCCTGCAGGCGACATTCCGAGTTATGTAAATGCTTCGGAAAACACCCATTTCCGGTCTGATGATCTGGATTTGCTTGACGAATTCCCAACTCAGGTTCGCCAAAAAAACTGGAAAGACCGATAGCGCACTGGTATTATTGGAAGTTAGGCAGTAATTAGAATCTTTTAGATAGAATGCTGCTGTGATAGAATTATTTTAGCGAGGTTTTTAATTATAACAACTCTAAAGATATTTTTGGCGATTTGTTTTCTGTTGAGAAAAAAGCATTGGTGGTTGTTAATGCAGAAGTTGTGGTTGCTTATGATTTAAGTAAAATGACCTACGAAGTAGATACCGAAAATAAAATACTAAGAATACTAAGTATTCCAGAACCAGAATTAAAAATAAGTCCAGATTTTGAATATTATGACATTCAAGATGATTTTTTAAATCCTTTTGAGGCAAAGGATTATAATGAAATAAAAGACAGAGTAAATTTAAAACTAAAAACAAAAATTGAAGCTTCGGGCTTAAAACAAAATGCAAAAGAAAGGCTTTTGAATGAATTGACGAAGCTTTATATTCTCACAAATTCTTTGGGCTGGACGCTCCAATACAATGAAAATACTGTTACAGATTTAGATTTGCTAAAAGATTTTACTTTATAAAATAATATCGGCTCTACACCCGATATTCTTAATTATCGGCTCTAGACCCGATATTTTAAATTATCGGTTCTACACCCGATATTTCGTATTATCGGCTCTAGACCCGATATTTTTGTTTATATTTGAAATCGAAAGAAAAATAAATGATAGCAATTATAACTGGCGATATAATAGATTCTCAACAAAGAGATACTAAAACTTGGCTTAAAGCTTTGAAAAAAGCCTTAAATAAATATGGTAAAGAACCTACAAGTTGGGAAATATATAGAGGCGATAGCTTTCAACTAGAACTAGATGCAAAAAATGCGCTAGAAAAAGTTATAGCCATAAAAGCAATACTAAAAAAAGAAGATATAGAAGTAAGAATGTCTATTGGTATTGGTAAAAAAGACCATACAGCCAAAAAAATTACAGAATCTAATGGAAGTGCTTTTGTAAATTCTGGCGATTGTTTTGAAACCTTAAAGAAAAATACCTTGGCACTAAAATCTCCTTGGAAAAATTTTGATGAAATTATAAATATAATGCTAGATTTGGCACTATTAACTATTGATAATTGGTCGGCTACATCTGCCGAATTAGTGAAAATTGGTTTAGAAAACCCAGAAAAAAAACAAACAGAACTGACCAAGCTACTCAATAAAACTCAGAGTACTATTAGTGAAGGATTTAAACGAGCTGGCTATGACGAAATTTTGAAAATGATAGATTTTTATAACAAAAAAATTGAAGAAAAATGTTAGTTTTTTTACTTAAAATATTGTTAGCTCATTTTATAGGCGATTTTTTATTGCAATCTAAAAATTGGGTAGAAGATAAAGCCAAAAACAAGCACAAATCAAAGTATTTGTACTTTCACGTAGCCATTCATACCGTTTTATTATTGTTAGTATTGCAGTTTGATTTTAGTTATTGGGCGGCATTTATTTTTATACCGATTACACATTTTTTTATTGATGCTTGGAAACTCAATTTTAGCAATGAAAAGAATCATAGAAAACTCTTTTTTATAGACCAACAGTTGCATTTTTTTGTTCTAATTATTTTTGCTGTTGCATATTTTCCAAATACTGAAATTTTAGCACTTTTGCTTTCTAATAAAAGTATTTTGTTTGCAGTCTGTTTGTTGTTTGCCACTTTTGTTTCCAATATTATTATGCTGGTAGTACTTTCAAAATGGAATGTAACTGCCGAAAACGAAAAAGCAAGTTTAGACCAAGCAGGAAAATATATTGGTTTGTTGGAAAGAAGCTTTATTTTTCTAATGATTATTTTGAATTATCCACTTGGTGTAGGTTTTTTAATAACGGCAAAATCTGTTTTTAGATACAATGATTTAACACGTGCCAGAGATCGCCGACTTACAGAATATGTATTAATAGGTAGTTTAATGAGTTTTGGCTTGGCTATTTTAGCTGGTTTGGCTTTCAAATACCTAAAAAACTTTTTATAAACGTAAATAGAATGCGGTTTACTGATATATTTTTGCATAAAAAATAAAATGAACGAAGTATTTATATACATTATTGTTGCAGTAATATTTATGGTTTTTGGCTATTTTATAAGCAGTATTTTTTCAAAATTAAAATTTGAAAAACAACAAGCTCAAATAACCGAAAGAAACCAACAACTACAATTTCAACTTGAAGAAGTTAAGAAAATAAGTACACTACAAATAGACGATTTAAAAACAAATCAACAACAATATTTAGAAGAATATAAACTAAGCACAAGAGAAGAAAAAAGTAGATTTGAAAAAAGAATAGGAGAGTTGAACGAGCAGTTATATTTTTTGAGAAATGAAAAAGAAGCACTTCAAATAAAGCTAACACAAAAAGAAACTGATCTTAAAAATTCTGAAGAAAAACTGAGAAATAATAAAGATGAAATTGAAAATCTACAAGAGAAATTTACCAAAGAATTTGAAAATTTGGCAAATAAAATATTAGAAGATAAATCGAAGAAATTTACAGAACAAAACCAAGTAAATATTGAACAAATTTTAAATCCACTACAAGAAAAAATAAATACTTTTGAACAAAAGGTAGACAATACCAATAAAGAAAATATAGCAAGACACGCTGCATTGGGTCAGCATTTAAAATCGCTACATGAGCAGAATGTAAAAATAAGTTTGGAGGCAAACAATTTAGCCAAAGCACTAAAAGGAGAAAGTAAAACACAAGGAAACTGGGGCGAATTGATTTTAGAGCGAGTACTCGAAAAATCTGGATTAGAAAAAGGTAGAGAATATGAAATGGAAAAAAGTTTTGCAGTAAACAATGATAATAAACAAAGACTAAGACCAGATGTTATTGTGCATTTACCAGACAATAAAAAAATGGTAGTAGATTCTAAAGTTTCGCTTACGGCTTATGAAAAATATGTAAACAGTGATGACGAAACCGAGAAAGAATCATTTTTAAAAGAACATATTGCATCATTAAACAGACACGTTTCTCAGCTAAGCGAAAAGAAATATGAAGACTTGTATGAAATAGAATCGCCAGATTTTGTATTGCTTTTTGTGCCAGTAGAACCAGCTTTTGCCGTAGCTATAAATAACGATAATCAATTGTATAATAAAGCTTTTGAGAAGAATATAGTTATTGTAACGCCAGCGACACTTTTGGCAACACTAAGAACTATAGACAGTATGTGGAATAATGAAAAACAACAGCGAAATGCACTTGAAATAGCTAGACAAGCTGGTGCTTTGTATGATAAATTTGAAGGTTTGTATTCTGATTTGATAAAAATAGGATCTAAAATGGATAGTGCAAAAAATGACTATGACGATGCAATTAATAAATTGAAAACAGGAAGAGGAAATTTGATAAATTCAGTAGAAAAAATAAAGAAACTTGGAGCAAAAGCGAAAAAATCTTTGCCAGAATCTATTATTCAAAAAGCTGAAGATTCTAATGAATTTGAGAACAAAAATAAAATATAAATGGAAACTTACTATAAAGCTGTTGCTTGTGTTTTAAAAGATATAGAAACAGATCCAAAAATATTGTGTTTTGTGCATCCACCACCAAAAAACGATTTTCAAATACCTAAAGGAACAGTAGAAAAAGATGAGGCTTACGATATTGCTGTATTAAGAGAACTAGAAGAAGAAAGCGGAATTAGTAAATGTGAAATTGTAAACAAAATTGGTGTTTTAAAAAGAATTTGCAATGGCGGACCAAACGGAGACCAAAAAGAAGAAATTCAACTTTGGCAAATGTATCATATAGAAGCAAAACAAGATTTAGCAGAAATTTGGACACACATAGTTACTGGTGGAGGATTAGATGATGGAATGGCTTATAAATATTTTTGGCATTCATTAAATTCAAGCGATTTTAAAAATTTTGATAATGTATTTGTAAGATGCTTTGACAAAATAAAAGTATATTTAGAAATACAAACCAATAAATAATGAACTCTACCAAAACTTTTGCTCTTTTAAAAACACTTTCTAAAAAAGAAATTTTAGACTTAGGCTCTATAATAAAAAAGAACAAGCGTAAATCGCTAAATGAAATATTTTTACTCTGTAATAAAACAATAAAACAAAAGCGAAATGTAAATCTAAAAAGCTTTTTCAAGCAATTTTACAATAAGGAATACAATAAAAAAGATGATAATCAACTACGTAATGAATTACGACTACTCAATAATGTTATAGAGCAATTTATTGTAGAAATTCAAATATCAAAAGAAGTAAAACAAAACGATTATTTTCAAAAAAAACTCTATTTCAACTTTATTTTAGAAAATGAATCTTTTGATTTATTAGAGAAAGAATTAAACAAAGTTTTTAAACAAATTGAAACAAAAGAAGATTACAATTATTTCTACGATTTTTTCTTGATTTGGACAAAATTACAAAGCAAGAATTTTAAAATGGAATCGAAATATTTTGTAGAAACAAAGGCGTTTTTTGATAAACTTTATCATTTTTGGAAACAAGAAGTTGGAATTAAAACCAAAAAAGTTGAAATCTTTAAATCATTTTTAAATAGAGCTTCTTTTATGGTTAGTAGAGATTTAAATTTTGATGAAAATGACTCTTTTATCGATTTTAATGAAATAAAAAACAATAACTATTTTAATTTTTTAAGCAATAAATCTAATTCTTTGAAAGCAAATGCAGAAGAGAAAATAGAAATATTGTTGCTTATGAATACTCAGTTAGAAAAACTTAAAGTAAAAGATATAAATTTTAGTCAAGAAAAATTTACCTTGTTACAATATTTGGGAATTGAATATATGATTAAGTCTGAAAACGAAACAGCTTTCAAATATTTTAAAGAATCGACCTTGTTAAGTAATAGTATTGATGATAATATATTTACAAAAGGATTGTATAATTTGATAAGCACATCTATAAAACTTGAAAAATTTGAAGAGGCTATTAAAATGTTCAACGAGCATTATGAAAAAATTAAAAAATCAAATATCATTGGTTTATTTCATTGTATAATTACAATGAGTTATGTTTTTTCTGGAGAAATAAATAATGCCGAACAAAGCAACAAAGTAATTGATAGTACAAAATCAGTTGGCAATTTTTTATATACTAGATGTAATTTAGCAGTAATTTTTTATGAAAACAATGAAAAAGAATTAGCGTTAAATGAGCTAACAAATATTACACAGTCTGTAAATTATCACAAAAACCAAGATGTAGCTTATAAAGATTTTACTTCTTTTTTTAAAATCTTTATTCAATCTACATTTACAAAATCATTGATAAAAGAAAACCAAGTTAAGCTTAAAAAAATGAATAATACTATTCAAGAAAATTTTAAAAAATCGACTATAAGTTATGGAGCAGATTCATTACATTTATTATGGTTACATAAAAAGATTGAAAAAATTATTTCATCATAAAAAAAAGGCTAACTTATTCATATTCAATACTGTATACTTTATTGCGTTAATTATTTAACTGCATAAATGTATTTATTTTAATTTAGTAAACACATTTTTCAAATAGATATTTGCATTATAATCAAAACAAAAATCATGAAAAACTTAGTTTATTTAACTTTCTTTATTTCAATTTTTTTTTCTTCTTGCAAAAAAGATAATCTTGTAAAACCAGGAAGAATTATTACCATTTCTGAAGATATTAAATCAAATGAAACTTGGGTTTCTGAAAACACATACATTATAGAAGGAAATGTAGACGTAAATTCAAATGCTGTGCTAACAATAGAAGCCGGAACTACTATAAAATTTGAAGCAGATGCAGAACTTTCTATAGCATATTACAATGGTTTTGGGGCTATAAAAGCAATAGGCACAGAAGATAAACCTATTTTGTTTACATCAAATGCTAGTTCTAAAAATGCTGGAGACTGGGAAATTATTTGGTTAGATAGTGGCTCAAGTGGAAGCGAATTTAATTATTGTAATTTTGAATATGGAGGTGGATATTCTGAACTTTATGGAATGGTTTATTTGAAAGATACCAAAGCAAGTTTTACAAACTGCAGTTTTACAAACAGTGCTAGCTATGGCTTGTCATTAGATACCGATGCTGGTTTAACCGCTTTTGAAAACAATACTTTTAATAATTGCTATAGAAACCCATTGTTGATTTATGGAAATTATCTTCATAATTTAGGAACAGGAAATAATTTTGCTACTGCTACAAGTATTTTAGTAATGGAAGATGATTTAGATAATTCTGGAACATTTACATGGAAAAATCAAGGAGTGCCATATAATTTTAATGGCTACTTTAGAATAGGATCTGCTTCTGGAACTACTATAGTTATAGAGCCAGGAACGCATATAAATATGAGTAGTAATTCTGAAATAATAGTTGCAGATCATTCTAGTAAATTTGGAATAATACAAGCCATTGGAACAGCAGAAAAACCAATCCTTATTGGTTCTGCTAGTCCTTTTCCAGCAGCTGGAGATTGGAGAGGAATTTGGCTTTATGAGGGAACAGGTGCTGGAACTACTTTTGAATATTGTACTATTTCTTATGGTGGTGGATATAGTTTTGGTGGCAATATATTGTTTATGAAAGATGTTGGTGCCAATGTAAATATTAGCAACACTACAATTTCTAATTCAGATAAATATGGAATATATAGATCAAATGTAAATTATGATTTACCAACACTTACCAATGTAAATTTTGTTTCAAACACATCTGGAGACTATAATATTTAAAATAAAAATACAAAGAAATAACATTAATCAAAAAAAAATAAACAATGAAAAATTCAATAATTGCAATCATTTTAATAGGTGTAATAAGCCTAAGTTCTTGTACAAAAGATAGAGATTTTAACGGAGAAAGAGGCGATATAGAAAAGTTTTTAGGCGTAGAACTTGTAGAGTCTTTAGATGAAATAGGTTTTAAAATGTACTACGGAGAAAAACCACCACAAATAGAAGGTGATTTTTTAGTAAACTCAGCAGATTTAAAAAGTAGTACCGTGCCAAACGATCCAGATAGTCATACATTTAATGACTTAAAGATTTCTTTCAAAAATCAAAACAATAAGGAATTAACTATTGATTATCAAGGAGATGAATTAGAAGCAAATTCTGTGGGTATAGGTACATTTATAGCTGGAAATGGAAAATATTTTACCGTAGCTATGAAAACAGAAACTACAAAAGATAATGGTGGAAAAGCAGAATCGGCATTTGTAATAACAGGAAAAATGACCAAAGCAGGAATTGTAGATGTAGAAGTAGCTGTTTTTCTTATCAAAATTATTGAAGAAAACCCTAATGATAAGTTTATTCCAGAAAATACTGGGCGTGTTATTGTAGATGGAAATGGACTAGCTACTAGAGTTTAATATTTTATTTTCAAGCTATTTCAAAGCGAAAGTCAGTATCGACTTTCGCTTTTTTTGTTTAAAAATAAGTAACTTTACCTTTCAATAAATTCATAAAAATGAAAGTTTCAAATTTTTTAGTTTTTTTACTTATTATATCAATTTTTTCTTCCTGCAATTCAGACGACAAGCAAATCAATTTTACCTTTATACAACTCAACGATGTTTATGAAATAGGTTCTTTGGGCGAATATGGAGGTTTGGATAGAGTAGAAACATTGCACAAAAAACTAAAAGCCGAAAACGAAAATACATTTATGTTTATGGCTGGCGATTTTTTAAATCCATCTTTATTAAGTACCATTAAAGTAGACGGAAAGCGTTTAAAAGGAAAACATATGATAGAAGTTATGAATGCTATGAACTTCGATTTGGTAGGTTTTGGTAATCACGAATTTGATCCAAAAGAAGCAGAATTTCAAGAAAGATTAAACCAATCTACTTTTCAATGGATTTCTACAAATGCACAATACAATAAAGACAAAAAAATAATTCCTTTTTATAAAGAACAAAACGGAGAAAAAATTGAAATACCAAGAACAATAACTTGGAATTTGAAAGACGATGATGGAACTGAAATCAAAATAGGTTTTATAGCACCAGTTTTAGATTCAAATCCTAAAGAATATGTAAATTATGGAGATTTTTATGAAGATTCTAAAAACGCTTTCAATAATTTGAAAAACGAAACAGATGTTGTTTTTGGATTAACGCATTTAGAAATGAACCAAGACAAATTATTGGCAGAAATGCTTCAAGAAATACCACTTTTTATGGGTGGACACGAACACGCCAATACTTATGTAAAAGTAGGAAATGTGACCATTGCAAAAGCAGATGCAAATGCCAAAACGGCTTATATTCATAGAATAAAATTCAATACAAAAACCAAAGAAACTTCTATAGAATCAGAATTGGTAACTATTGATAATTCTATTGAACCAGATGTAGAAGTTGCAAAAATTATTTCTAAATGGAACGTATTTTTAGATGAAAAACTAAAAAATATTTTACCAGAACCAAATAAAGTAATTTATACAGCAAAGGAAGCACTTGATGGGAGAGATGCACCTACAAGATCTGTTCAGACAAATCTTGGAGATGTGATTACAAGAGCTATGTCAAAAGCTTTTAATGATGAAGTAGATTGTGCTATAGTAAACGGTGGTTCTATAAGAATAGACGATAAACTAGAAGGCGAAATTACAGGTGTAGATATTTTTAGAGTATTACCATTTGGTGGTGGCGTACAAAAAATAAAACTAAAAGGAAGTTTACTAGAAAAAACACTAAATTATGGAAGATTAAAGGCAGGAACTGGAGCATATTTACAGCGTTATAAAGCAGACTACGATAAAGAATTGAGTCGATGGTTTATAGCTGGAAAGCCACTAAAGAAAAACAAAGTTTACACAATAGCAGTAAGTGATTATTTAATGCTTGGAAGAGATATTCCAGTTTTAAAAGCAGACAATAAAGAAGTAATAAAAATATTTGATAGAACAGAAGAAGATTTACATGCAGATATTCGTAAAGTAGTTATTGAGTATTTGGAGGGGAATTAAGTTGGAAGTTGGGTGTTTGAAGTTGGAAGTTGGAGTTTTCGAAATGACGATATAAAAAAACAATAAATGATAATAAGAAGTAAAGCGCCATTGCGTTTAGGTTTAGCAGGTGGCGGAACAGATGTGAGTCCATATTCAGATATTTATGGTGGAGCAATTTTAAATGCTACTATTTCTTTATACGCCAATGCAAGTTTAGAACCTTTAGACAATGGCAAAATAGAGTTTGTAGCACTAGATAGAGACGAAAAAATTAGTTTCAATTCTGCAGATTTTCTTGAAGTAGGAAAAATGCTGCCACTTCATATAGGCGTTTATAATAGAATTGTAAAAGAATTCTCAAAAAAACCATTATCATTTAGATTGAGCACATTTGTAGATGCGCCAGCAGGTTCTGGTTTGGGAACTTCTTCTACACTTATGGTCGCTATTTTAGGTGCTTTTGTTGAATGGTTAAATTTACCACTTGGCGAATACGATATTGCACATTTAGCTTATGATATAGAAAGAGTAGATTTAGCAATGTCTGGCGGAAAACAAGACCAATATGCTGCAACATTTGGCGGTGTAAACTTTATGGAGTTTTTAAAAGATGATCAAGTCATTGTAAATCCTCTTAGAATAAAACAAGATTATTTAAACGAATTATCGAACAATTTGGTTTTGTACTATACCAAAACAAGTCGTTTTTCTTCAGATATTATCAACTCACAAAGTAAGAGTGTAAAAGATAAAAACCAAACTGCAATAGAAGCCATGCACAAATTAAAAGAGCAAGCAGTTATGATGAAAAGAACACTTGCAGTTGGAGATATTAATAAAATAGGAGAGATTTTGGATTTTGGGTGGCAACACAAAAAACAAATGGCAAAAGGAATTACAAGCCCAGAAATAGATAATATTTACAGTTCGGCAATAAATGCAGGAGCAACTGGCGGAAAAATATCAGGTGCTGGTGGTGGTGGATTTATGATTTTTTATTGCCCAAGAAATACAAAATATCAAGTAATAGAAGCTTTAAGCAAATTTGGTGGAAGCATTCACCCATATATTTTTATAAACGAAGGTTTAAGTACTTGGACTTCAAAATAAATTAATACAATATGAAGATAATATTTATAACACTTTTTGTAAGTTTTTTTTCTTTTGCTGTAATTGCTCAAGATGATATGACAAAAGCAATGGAAGGAACGGAACTAAACTATAATTATACTGGTGGAAATGCCTATAATGTAAAGCTAACTACTGAAGGATTGAGTTATCAATTTTTAGCTGGAAGTAAGCCCGAAAAATGGTGGGGACCTTTTGAATACAAAGCAATGTCTAAAGATAAAGGCGAGTATATAATTTCTTGGTTTGAAGATGGTTTTGGTGATCACGTTACACTTATTGTAGATTTTGAAAAGAGGCAACTATTTGGAAGTGCATTAGTTTTTAGTAAAAAAGGTGTTTATAAGCATTTACAAATGGCAAATATCAAAAGTTTTAAAGCTCCATTTTTAGAAAAGTAAAACTTTGATAAACTACAGATACAAACGACAAAGCATACTGAAAGAAGTAGGAGCGTGCGGTCAGCAAAAATTGCTTGATACTAAAGTTTTAATAATTGGTTGTGGTGGTTTAGGTGGCGAAGTTGCCGTGCATTTGGCAGCTGCGGGTGTAGGCGAAATTCATTTGATAGATTTTGATGTAGTAGATGAAACAAATTTACATAGACAAGTTTTTTTTAATGAAAATGACATTAGAAAATCAAAAGCAGATACAATTAAAAAGTATATTTCAAATCAAAATTCTAAAGTTAAAATTATAGCCCTTCAAGAAAAAATTACAAAACTTAATGTTGTAGGTTTTATTTCTAAAGTAGATTATGTTTTTGATTGTACAGACGATTTACATACAAAATACTTAATAAACGATGCTTGTGTATTAAATAATAAATTGCTTATTTACGGTTCGCTTTTTAAGTTTGAAGGACATGTTTCTGTATTTAATCATCATGTGAAAAATGCAAATAGAAACTGTAATTTAAGAGACGTTTTTCCAGAAATACCAAAAGAAAATATTCCAAGCTGTAGCGAAGTAGGAACTTTAAATGCTATAGTTTCAATTATTGCAAATATGCAAGTGAACGAATTCTATAAATTAGTTTTAGAAATTGGAAAGCCTTTGGTAAATCAACTTTTGATTTTTAATAGTTTAGATAATGAAATATTAAAGCTACAGCTTAAAATAGATGAATCATTAGATTTTGAAAAGCATTGGAGAACAAATACTTATGAAAAAGAAACTTGTGAAAATGATAAAAATTTAGAAATTAGTTTAGATGAGTTAAAAGCTGGAAATTATAAAATTATATCTCTAGTTGAAAATACAAATTTGGATGTTACTATTTTTAGTTCGTTACAAGAAATAGAAACAGGGAATTTAATACTCTCAAAAGGAGAATATTGCATTGTTTGTGAAAAAGGAGTTTCTTCTTTGAAGGCTGTGAAAATTTTGAAAAAGCAGTTTTTAGAAAGTAAGTTTTTTAGTTTGATGTATGGTGTTAATAAAATATAAGGTATATGAATTTTACAGGAAGTATTGAGTTTGATGGAATTGCTGCATTACAAAAATGGGCTGTTTACATATTAATTTTAAGCCCTAAAAATGGAATTAAAACTAAAACTTTAATTTATGGCGGAAAAGTTGGAGACAATTTTGATGGATGCAACCCTGTTATTAGCCGATTAGGGAATTATCTATCAGAGAATAAAATTCACTCTCAATTAAAAAATAAATCAGCTGAATTTAAAACTATAGATTGCTATAATATTAAAATGTATTATCTGCATTTGGAAGACTATTTAAAAGAGAAACATAAAAATAGATTGAATTTGATAAATGAATCTGAGAGAGAGCTAATAAGAATATTGAGAAGTTTTTTTATTGAGTAAGAAAATTATGTTATACTTAACAAATTTACCGGTTCTTCTTTTACAAAGGCTAAGAAAAAAAGCTATAGTAATTATCTTGATTCAAACGAAAGGCTTAAAATAAAGAAATTTGTTGAAGCTTCTAAGGTAGATTATTTAAAGTAAAAATTAATTCCTTTCTCTCCCCAACCAAGCATGAATAAAAACAGAAGCAACAATAACTGCTGCACCTAAATAAAACCAACTATTTAAAGTTTCATTTTCCTTAAAAATAATAATGGCAGCTATTATTCCATAAAGTGGTTCAAGATTTAAAATAATACTCGATGCAAAAGCAGAAATTTGTTTCAAAGCCTTCATCTCTAAAGCAAAGGCAATATTTGTACACAAAAAACCTAATATTACAAGCCAAACAATATCAATTTTGCTCGGAATAAATTCAAAAGCGTAGCCACTATTTAAAACAAAAGGCAATGCAATGGTCAAAAATATAAAACCACCTGTCATTTGTGCCCAAGTAACTACATTTGGGTCGTTGTCTGCAATGTATTTTTTATTGAAAATAGTAAAAATAACAGCAAGAAAAGCAGATACTAAGGCTATAAGAATGGCTTTAATATAATTGCTTTGAAGCGAGAAATCATTTTCTGGATTTGCCTTAGCTAAAAGTATCAAACCAAAAAGCACAAACAAACCTAATATAATTTCAGATTTTTTAAAAGGCTTTTTGAGTATTATGGGTTCTAAAATAGCAGCAAAAAGCGATACCGAACCAAAGCAAGCCAATGTAAGCGATGCATTGTTGTATATTTTAATGCTTCCATAGAAAGTGAGCCAATGAATAGCAACAATAATTCCATTGGTTAAGAAAATGAAAATTGTTTTTTTTGGTGTAGTTTTTAATAGCTTGAAGAACTTAGGAAAAAACATAAATAATACAGAAGCAATTAGCATTCTGTGCCAAACCATATTAAACTCATTCAAACTAATAAGTTTGCCCAAAATAGCCGTCATTCCAAAAAGGAAAGTAGCTATATGCATATTTACAATGGCTTGTTTTTCTGGATTCATATAAGGCGTGCGAAGTTATGCTAAAAATTGTAAATCAAGGTATTAAAGCATAATATTGTTTATTGAAATAAAAAATTGTAAATCATAAATCAAAAATCGTAAATAGCTTTATCTTAGCATTTAAAATACAAGCAATGAAAAAAACCGCTAAAGCATTATTAAAGTTTATAGATGAAAGTCAAACGGCTTTTCACGTAGTAGAAACTATCGAAAACGATTTAAAATCTAAAAAACATCAAGAGCTTAAAGAAGATGAAGATTGGAAAATAGAAGCCAACCAAAAGTATTATGTAAAGCGAGCAGATGCTTCTATCATATTATTTACCACACCAAAAAACTTTAGCAATAAAACCACTTATAAAATAATAGGTGCGCATACAGATTCGCCAAGTTTAAAAGTAAAATCAAATCCTGTTTCTTCTAAAGAAGGTTACCAGTTATTAAATATAGAAATATATGGCGGTGTACTTTTAACATCTTGGTTCGACAAAGATTTAAACCTTGGTGGTAGAGTTTATACAGAAAACCAAAAAGGTGAACTAGAAAGCCATTTGGTGCGTTTGCCTTACAAACTGAGAATACCAAGATTGGCAATTCATATGGATAGAGGCGTAAACCAAGAAGGTTTTAAACCAAATCCACAAACGCATATGTTTCCGTTTATGGGATTGGGAAAAGAAGCTGATTTTGAATCTATTTTACAAAAACAACTCAAAATTAAAGACAAAATAATGAGTTGGGATTTGTATATGTACGATACGGAACCTTGCTCGCTAGGTGGTATGAACGAAGAATTTATCTACGCACCAAGATTAGATAATTTGGCAAGCGTTCATGCATCATTGGTGGCATTAACAGAATCTAAAAACAGCGCAGATGATATTATGATGGCTTCTTATTTTCATAACGAAGAAGTAGGTTCAAGCTCACAAAACGGAGCAGGTTCTAACTTTCAAGAAGCTACTTTGCGTAGAATAAACGCTGCTTTAGGAAAAACGGAATCAGAAATGTATGAAACTATTTCAAAATCATATTTTATTTCTGCAGATATGGCGCATGCCATTCACCCAGGCTATACACAAGTACACGATGTGAACCATAAACCAGAAATGAACAAAGGCCCAGTTATAAAAAGCAATGCCAATGTACGTTATGCTTCTGATGGTTTATCTATTGCTAAATTTAAACAATGGTGCAATGCTGCAAATGTGCCTTATCAGTATTTTAACATAAGTAATGATATGGGTTGTGGTTCTACCATAGGTCCAATGACGGCTTCAAGGCTTGGAATACCAACAATAGATATAGGAAATGCAATGCTTTCTATGCATAGTATTAGAGAAATGGCTGGAACAGAAGATCACAAGCTGATTATTGATGTTTTTAAAGAATTTTATAAGTAATTGTTTGAAGTTGGATGTTGGAAGACTGAAGGCAGAAGGCAGAAGAAGGTTTTTATGATTTTTTTTTAAAATTCAAATATATATATCGAAGATAATTTGCGAAGTATTTTACCCTCTTGAGAGGGCTTAGGGGTGTGCAATTATTCATGTTTATATTCCATTTTAAATTTACTCGAACACACCCCAGCCCCTCTCAAGAGGGGAATTGGACTTACAAGTTTGAACAAAATAAATATACTTATACATTGGAGCGATAAAAATCATTAATTTTGATTTAGAAAGTCAATACATATTTATATGATAACAAATACTATCCAAAAAGAACTTCACCAACTAAACGAAAAACAATCTATTGATATTGAAATCATTAAGATTGTAGATGGTTTTCTAATTAAATTCGAAAATGGTAGGTCAAAAGACGAAACTTTCAGTATTTCTTTGACGAATGAATTGATGATTACACTTTTTAAAGAATACGATAAAAAGTCTAACGAGTTTATTGTAAAAGAAGAGTTGCTTATAAATTCTGTAAACTTTGATTTTTACAGAGGCAATTCTTTATATTTCGATATTTATTTTACTAATAAATTAAATAAACTAACTTATCAAGCCAGAATGTATGTTTTTTATAAAACAAATAATCATGGTAGTTTAGGAGATATTTATGCTTTTCACCTTATAAATAATGCGATACAATAAACTATTTTATTTAGAATAGTTTTAAATAGGTAGCTGTTCTTTATTTGTTGATATCAATCATATAATAATACTAGTTCAATCCTTACATTTGCAAACTAAATAAATTACAAAATATGTCAAACACATCTTCTATTGGTCGTAAAGTACTTATGGCACTAACGGGATTTTTTTTAATGTTCTTTTTATTGCAACATGCCTCTATCAATTTTTTATCTGTAGTAAGCCCAGATACTTTCAATGAAGTTTCTCACTTTATGGGAATAAATCCATTGGTGCAATATGCTTTGCAGCCAATTTTAATTTTTTCTGTTGTTTTTCACTTTGTATGGGGAATTTTATTAGAACTAAAAAATAGAAGTTCTAGAGATGTAAAATATGCAGTAAATAATGGTGCAGCAAATTCTACTTGGATGTCTAGAAATATGATAATTTCGGGTCTTACAGTATTAGCGTTTTTAGTAGCTCACTTTTATGACTTCTGGATTCACGAAATAACTGTAAAATATATTCAAAATGATATGACAGGTATAATGAATGGAGAGTTTTTATACTATCAAGGAGAACAAACTTTTAGATATTATGAAGAATTAGTAGCAAAATTTCAAGATCCAATAAGAGTAGTATTATATGTATTATCTTTTGTAATGCTTGCCTTACACTTATTGCATGGTTTCCAATCTTCTTTTCAGTCGGTAGGCTTTAACCACAGTAAATACACACCAATAATCAAAAAAGCAGGAATGGCGTTTGGTATTTTAGTACCAGCATTGTTTGCATTTATAGCAATATTTCATTTCGTAGCACACTAATTATATTAAACTTATAAAAAGCCTTAAAAGCCTTAAAAGTTATGACAAAATTAAATTCAAAAGTACCTACAGGACCACTTAAAGATAAATGGACCAATTATAAAAACAATATCAATTTAGTAAATCCAGCAAACAAACGTTTAATTGACGTAATAGTAGTAGGAACTGGATTGGCAGGTGGCGCAGCAGCAGCTTCTAGAAAATATGATGTTTCTCAATTGACCATTGGTAACTGGCTTAAAGAAGCCGGCTCTCCTTCGCCTAAGCGTAAGAAGAGTAATGTAGATATTGAGAAGACATTGAAACGTCTTGGTGAACTACACAAGGAAATGGCAAAAACTGAGCAAGCTCTAGACAAGCTTCGCAAAGAATACGCTGATCTCCGAGCTAAGCTGTAGTACTCCAGCACACACAAAAAACATACATACTAAGTAACACAACCTCAAAAACAGCAGTTGATTCCCCTCTGACAACTGCTGTTTTTTTGCCCAAATTTCTAGGAAATTACGCTCAAAAAGCTCGACGTGGTGATAAAAAAAGACCTGCAGACTTGGTAGCACGTAATCTACCAAGTTAGCAGGTCCTTAAAAAATTTCTTATTAAATAGGATTAGATTTTATAGAAGGAAAGTTTAGAGAATTACTTCTTCTTTTTCTTATTTCTCTTTTCCTTGTCTGTGTCTTTATCCTTCTTCGGATTTTTTTTATCTTTCCTATCTTTTTTCTTATTCTTCGCAGCTTTATCATCAGCGTGGTCATCGCCATGCTCGTGTTTGCCTAGATTTGGGCATACCACATGGCCAGCTTTATGCAGCTCACATTTGCCGCTGTTAGTAACTACTACAAAGTCTCCGCCAGTCTTGGCAGCTAGATAGCGCATCGGCTTTTCTGCTTTTGGATGCATCATGGCGATGGTGTTAATTCTCACGCCTTTCTCCTTGGCAATGGCAGCAATTTTCACCGCAGATTGATTCGCCGAAGCGCACGTGCCATCGGTCATAAAGTAGATCACATCTGGCATAGGGTCTAGCTGTAGCGCCGCCTGTAGCGGGCTGGACCAATCCGTGCCCCACACTAGCTTCTGGTCTTTTATCAGGCTAAAGTGCGCTTTCTTGTTCTGTTCATTTGCTACGCTCCAGTCTGGTACAGCTGTAGGCATGTCAGACGTCCATTTAGATGCGCCTTTACCTTTCCAGGTTACTGGCATGCCTTGGTTTGTCACCACTACATGTTGCTTGTTATTATTTACTTTTTCCAGCACATCACCTGGCTGCCACACGGGACCTGCGAAAAATAATACGCCGAACTTTGAAT
>CAKZQD010000121.1 GCA_937139485.1 uncultured Bacteroidota bacterium
GCTTTTACAATTTCTGCTGTAGTTGTGCACTTTACATTGTTATCTTCGCACCATTCTTTTAAAAAGTCTATTGAAGGAACTATCAAAGCTGCAACAAATTTCTGGTTTTCTCCAATTACCATCATTTGTTCTATATATCTACATTCCTTCATTTTTTCTTCTACAACAGCAGGTGCAACATACTTACCGCCAGAAGTCTTAAACAATGATTTGATTCTATCTGTAATTTTTAAGAATTTACCATCTACTAATTTTCCTACATCTCCTGTGTGTAACCAGCCATCTTCATCTATTGTTTCTGCTGTAATATCTGGTCTTTTATAATAACCAAGCATTACATTTGGTCCTTTACATAAAATTTCGTCTCTTTCGCCAAATTTTATTTCTACACCTGGTATAACTGGTCCAGCTGTTCCAAACTTATAGCCTCCTTTTTCAAATCTATTTACTGTTATTACAGGCGAAGTTTCTGTTTGACCATAGCCTTCTCTAATTTCTACACCTGCGCAGCTAAATACTTTGGCAAGTTTTTCTTGAAGTGCCGCAGCACCTGTTACTACACCTATTACGTTTCCACCAAGTGCTTCACGCCATTTACTAAAAATTAATTTATCAGCAATTTTCCATTTCAAGCCTTTAGTATAGTCTTCTGTATAGTTCATTGCCACTTCATCGTGTGCCCAGAAGAACAATTTTTTCTTTAAACCTGTAAGTTCTAGTCCTTTTGTAATTATTTTATCATAAACTTTTTCTAAAAGTCTTGGTACTGTACTAAAAAAGTGTGGTTTTACATCTTTTAAATCTTCTCCAATAGTTTCTAAACTTTCTGCATAATATATAGATACACCTTTGGCAAAATATGCATAAGTAACCGTTCTTTCAAAAATATGGCAAAGCGGTAAAAAACTTAGTGCTTTTGCTTCAGAAGCAACAGGTAGCATAAGTCTTACAGATTTAATATTAGAAACAATATTATCGTGCGAAAGCATTACACCTTTTGGTAAACCAGTAGTTCCAGAAGTATAAATAATTGTTGCCAGTTCATTTGGTTTTACCTTGTCTGAATGTATTTTTATTTCAGCAGGATCTACATCTGCACCTTTTTTTACAAAGTCTTGCCAGTTTTCACAGTCGTCTAGGTCTTCAAAAGAATATATTGCTTGTAGAGTAGGAACTTGAGATTTTATAGATTTTATTTTCTCATATAAATCTTGATCTTCAACAAAAACCATTTTTATTTCAGCATCATTAAAAATAAATAAATAGTCTTTTTCTGAAATTGTAGGATAAATAGGAACGTTTATAGCTCCAATTTGTAGCATTCCATTATCAATAAAGTTCCATTCTGGTCTGTTGCTAGAAATAATTGCAACTTTGTCATCTTTTTTTATTCCTGAAGCAATAAAAGCCTTACTTACATTGTTTATTATACTATTTACTTCGCTGGTAGAATAGTTTCTCCATTTACCGTTGTATTTATAGTTTAAACAATCTTGTTGTGGATATTTTTTTTCTTGAAATTGAATAATTTCAAACAGACGAGAATAATCTTTCATAAGTTTTTTATTTGTTATTGTTTAGTATGCCTTAAATTTAAAGAATTATATAGAATAATAAAATTTAGTCGATATTTTTTTCTCTAAAATATTATTTATTTGTCCAAAAAGTTCATTTTTGATTTTATTTTGTTAATAATTTGTTTCAAATCAGGTTTTAGGCTTTTAATTTATTCTAAAGGAGTGGTTTCTGTATTTTTCTTTATGTAGATAAAATCTAAGTTTTTTTTATAATGCTTTTATATCATTTTGTAGCCAAGTTTGTATTTATACTTTTATTATCACTTTAAAACAAATCTTTTCTACCTATAATACTACAAATTGGGCATTCAAGTGCTTTGTGTCCTCTAGCAGGGCAATGTTCTCTACCAAAAAATATAATTTGAAGATGTAATTTGTTCCATTTATCTTTTGGAAAAAGTCTTTTGGCATCTTTTTCTGTCTGCACTACATTTTTACCATTTGAAAGCGTCCAGCGGTGCATAAGCCTATGAATATGCGTGTCTACAGGAAATGATGGCACACCAAAAGCTTGGCTCATAACCACAGAAGCAGTTTTGTGACCAACGCCAGCCAATGCCTCTAGTTCTTCAAAAGTTTGAGGAACTTCTCCCTGATGTCTTTCTATAAGCTGCCTACATAGTTTGTAGATGTTTTTAGACTTTGCATTATTAAGACCAATAGTTCTTATATAATGTTTAATTTCTTCAACAGAAAGTTTTTCCATTTTAAAAGCAGAATCTGCAACAGCAAAAAGTGCTGGTGTAGCTTTATTTACGCCTTTGTCTGTACTTTGTGCAGAAAGCAAAACGGCTATCAATAATGTAAACGGATTGCTGTGCGTTAAAAATACAGGAAGTACAGGATATAATTCTTCTAATTTATCAACTACAAATTTGGCTTTTTCAGCTTTTTTCATTGAGCAAAAATAAGATTTATTGTTGTAAATTAGTAAGCTAGAAATGTAGTAATTTGTGAAATAGTAATGCAATATTAAGAAAGTTAAAAACTGTGTTTACAGACTAAAGGAAGTATATTAATTCTTTTTTCAATTTTACTAAAGTGTTTTTTTGTATATAATATTATCTATTTGGGAAGTCAAATGACAGACATTAGGTTTATTTATTTATTTTTATTATGTTTTTATTGTTAATTTTTATTGCATACAGTTCTAGTCATTTGAAATTAAAAAAATGTTACTTCAACTATCTTTATTAATTATGTTTGTATTTTTGTCAACTTAAAATAAAGAATTTATAGTACAAATGAAAAATTCTAAAGTCGAAATACAAAATATTGGACCAATAAAAAATGTAAAGTTAAGTATTAACAAAATAAACATTTTCATGGGTGAACAAAGTAGTGGTAAAAGTACCATTGCTAAAGTAATATGTTTTTGTAGTTGGGTAGAAAAAGACGTTGCATTTCATCAATCTTTTGATAATTATAATAACGACAAAAATTATTTCATTGATAAATTTCAAGCTTTTCATAAGATGAAAGGTTATTTTAATGAAAATAGTGAAATCATATATGAGAGTAATACACTTAAATTTCATTATCAATGGAATAATTTCACTATTGAGTGGAATAATAGATTTGACTATAAGAGAAGTAAGATTTCATATATTCCAT
>CAKZQD010000122.1 GCA_937139485.1 uncultured Bacteroidota bacterium
TGTGACCGTTCATTAGGTAGAGATGGCGATAATGAATACAATATGCTAGAGCGAAATATTGACATGAAAAACAATATTTTAATTAAACGCTTGCTTGAAAATGAGAACTTAAACTATTATAATAAAGTAAAAAAGCGATATCGAGAACTTCGGAAGAAAAAGCAGATAGATTTAAAAACTTTTTATCAGTTTATTGATAAAGAGAGTAATAAAATAAGACCTTTTGTTCAAAGAAATTTTGAAAAATGGCCATTAACAGGTTGGCCTTATCAAGATGCAAATAATTTTGAACAAGAAATTGATATTATGAAAATGTTTTTGGAGTTGAGGGTTAAGGAGTTGGATTTGAAATATAAATTTTGATGTTTAGGTATTAAGCTGTAATAAAAAAATATTTATACTTTGGTTGGCATTAATGCCAATCACTTTGAAAGTTAGTAATTTGCTGGTCGGCAGAGATGCTAAACAGAGGAGAATGAAGATAAAATCAAAGAAACCTACTTCTTCTCAATCGCATCTTTAATATTCCCCAAATGACTACTCAATTTATTGAGCTGCTCCATTAAAACTTGGCTTTGGTTATTTCCAAGGTGTTTTGCTTTGTTGTTTTTTACAAAAGTTGCTTTTATTGCTTCCCATCTTTTGGCTTCTGCTTCGTTTAAAGTTCCTATCAATTCTTTAAATTTTAGCATATTGGCTTCTGCGCCTGAAGTTAAAGTTTGCGACTCGCTTTTGTAGTGAGAAAAAACAATTGTCGCCAATTCTTCAGGGTTCATTATAGACTGAATTTTTCCAATCATTTTGTTCATATCTCTATACGAACCTTGAAGTTTGAAAGCGGGTTCTGTTCTAAATTGGTCTGCGGTGGCAGCAGATTTTATATACTGTTGATTTACTTTTAAAACAATATCTCTAATGTATACGATCTTCTCAAAAATGTTTTTATACTCTTTTAGTTCATCTTTGGTGTGCGAAGCTTTGAGGCTTACATTTTCTTCATTTTTGCTTTCTACCATATCTAGTATAGTATACACATCTTCTGGACTTTTACTGACTAGTTTTTGCAGCAAAGCATTGCTGGTCAAAGCGTTTTCTATCATACTTAATTTGAACAAATCTGCCGAATCTCCTATTACATCTCCAAGGTTGTAAATATCTGCTCTGTTGGCTAGCATATCTGGAACCCTAAATTTATCGCCGCTTTCGGTATATGGGTTTCCTGCCATGACTACGCAGACTTTTTTTCCTCTTAAATCGTAGGTTTTTGGTACATCGTTGTAAATTCCTTCTATTTTTCGCTGTGCATCGGTAAGTGATATAAATTTCTGTAAAAATTCTGGATTACAATGTTGAATATCATCTAAATACAGCATAATATTATTGCCCATTTCCAAACCGAAATTCAATTTTTGAAGCTCTTGTTTTGCTGCTGCGTTTTTGGCTTCGTTTGGATCTAATGATACGATATCGTGACCAATAGCGGGACCGTTTATTTTTACAAACACCAATCCTAGTCGGTTACAAATATATTCCATCAAAGTAGTTTTTCCATATCCTGGCGGCGAAATCAGAAGCAATAATCCTTGCCTATCTGTTCGTTTGGCATCGCCAGATTCTCCTATTTGCTTGGCTAAATTATCGCCAATTATATTCAGGTAAACTTTGTCTATCAATTGGTTTCTTACAAAAGAACTTAAAACTCTTGGTTTAAACTCGTGCAGTCTCAGTTTTTGTTTGTAGCTTTCTATCAACGCACTTTTCTGCTCTTTAAAAGCTTCAAAAGCTGGTACTACACTTTGGCTGTAGTTGTTTAGTTTTTCAATAAAATTATAATAGTCAAAATGGTAAATTCCATCTTGAATTAGTGGATGATTGCTCAGTAAGTTTTCCAATTTTGCTGTAGCTTCAAAAGCGATACTTTTTTTACTTTCTGGAAGTCCTTTGAGCATTACAAAACAGACTTCTTCTGCTATAAAGTAGTCTGTTGCGTTTTGGTTTTCTGTATAAGATTTCAACCAGTGTTTTGCAAGCACATACTTGTCTGCTATGTGAAGTGTTTGTTTTAAAGAAGTTTCAAAAGCATCTACTTTTTTCTTTGAAACTAAAAACTTTGTAAACGATTTATACATTTTTACAGCACTTTCGCTCATGCTCCAAAAATTGTCTGTCAAAAACTCTTCGTAAAGATATTTTGCTGCCATCATATATTCACTTTCTTGCTGAATATCAAAGATTTTAAATTCTTGGTTGAAAGCTTGAATTGGTTGCTTTAATTGTAGCAATAAATGTTGGTAATCTGCCGCTTCTGGAAATACGCTTTGTATCATTCCTGCTGCTTTTATTTTTTGGTCAAAAGCATCTCTTTTTTCTTCGTTTAAATTGTACCAAGCCAGCAATGCGCAAATTCTATATTTACTAGCATAGGCTAAAATTTCTGCTTCTTGATATTTGTGCAAAAGCACTGCTGCAATTTTGGCTGCATCTACATCGTGTACCCCTTTTGTGTAAGCATCAGAATATCTTTCTTTGGCTATTTCGGTGCTTAAAGCTACTAAATCTAGTTTTTTATCTTCGCTTTTTACCGCTTTTTGAAATACTAAGTTGGCTAAATATTCTGCACGTGAAACTTCATCGTTTTCAGAAACCAATTCTTGTTCCCAAAGTGTTTCGTTTTGGTCTAAAATATCATTTTTTATTTTCTCGAAATAATCTGTTCCTAGTAAATGAAAATAAAAACCGTCTTCTTTTTTCAAGATGCTTAAATCTAACACTTGCTGGTTGGTTGCAAAACGATATTTACCAAATTTTATGGTGTTTTCGCCTTCAAAAAGATCTTGTTTGTCTCTTAACTGGCGAATGGCGTCTTCACGAGCAGACTTTAAAGCCGTTGCCAGACTTTCTGCCTTTCCAGAATCTTCCAATTCGAACAATTGCTTTACGTTTTCTCTTACTTTGTCTATGAGAATATCTGAAGCATAATAAGCGTTTATTTTGTCTACGCTGTCGAGTTGTTTTAGTTTAGATTGTATGCTTTTCAATATTCTTTCGCTACTTGAAGAAATATTGGTCACTTTCTTATTTCTAGCGTCTAAAATTTGATTTTTTCTACTTTCAAAAGCTTCGTAAATATTTTCTTGCTTTTCGGTAATTTTCTCTAGAAAGTCTTCATTTTCAGCAAATTTGCCTTGCAATTCTTCTAGTTGCAACATAATTTTTGCTAAATAATCGTCACATTTAGGAACGGTATCTGAAAGATCTAAATAGCTTACAATAGATTGGTCTATCAATTTTAGTTGCGCAAAAAACTGTGCATTGGCTTCTACAGAACCTAAGCTGCTAATTTTGTTTTTTAGCTTGGCTTTTACTTGGTTTAAAGTAGAAAAAATCAAAGAAATATCGTCTATTATTTTAGTAGAAAGTGAAGTGTCTTCTATCTTTAAATTACCAACTATTTCTATGAGTAATTCTAGGTCTTTTCCTACTTGGTCAAAGTCTTCGAGTAGTTTTTTTCCTTCTATAACTTTTTGAACGGCATCTATTTTGCCTTCATTTTCTTGTATACGTTTTTTGTATGGTTCTAGCGCTTTATCTTTTACCAAAAACTGCACACAAGCTTCCGATAATTTTGCTACTTGTTCTCTAGTTTCTGCTTCTAGTTTTTCTATTAAAACTAAATCGGTATAACGTAGTTCTTTTAAACTTATAATTCTTCCTGTTTGTGCTCTTAATTCGCTCAAAAGGAAAACAAATTCGTCTATTTTTTCAAAACGGGTAAACTTTATTTTATCGAAAAGTGCTGTCGCATTTTTCTTTTCTTCGTCTAAAGCTTTGTTCGTTTCTGCTTTTATTCTTACTACTTTATCAAACTCTTCTATGGCGTTTTCTGCTGTAGTTCGTATTTCTTTTAGTGGTTCTTTTAGTGCAAAAGCAGCTTCATCATTTATCCAATAATATGCATCAATAATGTCTTTACTTTGCTTGGTAATATCTTGATACAAACCAGCATAAGAATCTTGTTTTTCTAACAAAACAATCAATTCTTGACATTCTGCCATAGCTTTTACAATGTCTTTATTTCCTATTTTGAAGAGTAAATTGTCTTTGTGTTCTTGGTTTAAAACCAATTCTTTGGTAAAAGGTGTTTGCCAAATTTGAACTACGTGATGTTTTGAAGCTTTTTCTTCTGCTGTAAAATAGCACAATTCGCCATTTGGAAAAACGGTTTGACCGCTACATATTATTGGGGTAGAAATTTTTTGACTAATAACATTGTACATCAACATTAAGTAAACGCCTTTTTCTTGCTGATAAAATTTGAACAAGTGATCTTCTCCGTTTGGAGAACTTATTCTTTTAGAAAATTTAGCGTTTTCTATGGTTTTATCAAAAATATTGTACTCGCCTGTTTGTAAATAATATCCGTTTGAAAATAAAATTCCTTGACTATCTGGTAATAAAATTCCCGCATCTGCAAGCGCATCTACTTTTACTACTTCTTGTATTTTATTGTTGAAAATGAAGTATCTAAAATCTTCTTGAAATGGTTTTATTTTAATTAAAATTAGATTTCCTAAATCGGAATAATAGTATTCGCCATCGTCTAGTGTTTGGTCTTGGTGTTGAACTGGTTCTCTGTAAATTCCAAGCCCATCGCTGGTATTGTCTTCTATTTTTATGGTTAAATCGCCGCCAATTGCTTCTACAAAAACTTTGTCTAAAATAGAAACGTGTGCGTGTTCGCCGTGTCTAAAACTATCTCTCGAAACTTTTTCCCATCTAAATTCGTGCTGAGGCGGATACTTAAATTCGTGTTCGCTTCTGTTGTCTATATATACTATTCTGTCGTCTTCTATAAGCCATTTGAATGTTTTGATATCTTCAGGGTTTTCGCTGATTTGAAAAACCATATACAAGTAATTTCCAAGGATAGAAAATTTAGAAAAAACGGTGTTTCTATAGTATTTGTATAAATCTTTAAAGTCTGAAACAAACTGCTCGTCTTCTATAAAAGCTAAACTTGACTGTGTAAAATGATGATTTTTAAAGCTATAAATGCTAAAAACATCGCTCAATTCAATTTCTTGGCGCAAACCGAAATGTACATTATAACCAAAAATACAAACATCGTCTAGGGCAATAATATCTGCTGCAATACAATTGTTGTCTGTATTGATTCTGTCATTAGAAACCAATTCTGTTTCTATGGCACCAAAAACGTCTTTTCGAGAATCGTTCAGGCTGTTTAAACGATTTATTAATTCCGTCTTTTGCTTAGATAGCCTAGATTGAATAATTTCGTAAGTTCCTGCTTCTAGGTTTTGGGTTTGTGGTATGTTTTTTTCTTCTTCTGCCATTAATTTTTACTTTAAATCTGTATTTTTCAACTGCACTTCAATTTCTTCTATAGAAGGTAAAATTCCTTTTAAGTTTTCTGGCAATATTTTATTCAATTGGTATTCTGAAATACCGATTGGTTTTTCAATTCCTCTTAAAGCGTATTCTGCTTCAACATTATTTTTTGTTTTACAAATTATTATTCCAATACTTGGCTTATCGTTTTCATCGATATTCTGTTTACGTTTAAGTTTACGATTAATTAATAAAATACGCTTCTATTTTAATAGATTACAAGAATTAATGAGATATACAATGAAATTATCGGCAAACAGAGGAAATAACCTATGACAAAGCGTTTTATATCTATCAATGAATTAGTACAAAAAGTGCCATACACGGCACGACACATATTTGAACTTGAAAAACAAAACTTATTTCCCAAACGCATTAAACTATCACCCAAGGGTCGCACTGTTGTATGGCTTGAAAGTGAGATTGATGCATGGATGAATGAACGAATGGCTTCACGAGACATAGAAAGCAGGGAAATACTATGACTACTGAACATACACCACTATTACTTTCACTTAATGATGCAGCACAATCTCTAGGAGTTTGCAGAGCAACTTTTTACAAATTACTTAATCAAGGTTGCTTGGAAAGTGTCAAAATAGGTACCCGTCGTTTGATCGTTCAAGATAGTTTGATTACCTACGTCGAAACCTTAAAACATAAAGATAGGAAGATTACATAAATTACCTAGAGATAGTTAACTTCGTTGTGATTATTATCGTGGCCCTAAATAATAATTTTTATAAAAGGTATTTATTCAATGAGAATATTTGGATCAATATATTCTACACTCTGGAAATCTAAAAAATTCAACAGCATACTTAGTAATGAGACTAAGCTATTCTACATTTATGCCCATACATGTCAGCATGGAAATTCAATTGGATGCTATTACTTACCAATACATTATGCAGCTGGTGATTTGCGGTTGTCAGAAACTGTTATAAACAACGCAATTGATGAATGTGCGAAAGCACTGCTAATAGATTATGATTTTGGGGAGGAAATTATTAGAATTAGAGATTTTCTGATGTTCAATACTATCGACAACCCCAAACATGCTACAGGTGCAGTTAGACATACTATCGCACTTCCTGATGTAGACTTTAAAACTGAAGCGTTAAACGAACTAGAAAAACAAAAACACGTAAATAATAATCCTGATTTAGTGGAAATGATTAACTCTGAACTAAATAACATGTTAATTCGAAACCCCTACTAAAAACTACTCTGATACCGGTATCAAACACAGAGACTTAGGCGGAAACAAAAACAGATAAATATACTTAAATCAATACTAAAAAATACTTATGACGTCCATTTAGATAATCCCATTAGTCATCATAACAATCCACCGAATATTAAAATTATTTTCTCATTTATCAATAACTTGTAATTTGCTAAGAAATTATAATGTTCCCTGCAAAAATGAAGGTTGATGCTACTTATATTTTATTCCTTAGATTATCGACATCAATAGACTTTATCTTCCTGCTAACAAAAGGAAGTGAAAATTTAAAAATTATTAGAATTAGAATGAATAGTCCGAACATAAAAGTGCTTTTCTCCAGATCACTTGTATAATCGGTCTGGTTAAAAGAAGGGACGACATATCCATATTCACGATAATGTTCCTGCGCGCTCTCATTATCAAATAATTCTCTTGCTTTGTCGGCATCCCAAATAGACTGTTGCAAGTCTATATCACTCGAGACAACTCCCCTACGGTCTTGAAAATCAAGATAAGCCATAAAAACAGATCTCAATTTTTCATCAGATGAATCTTCGGATATTTGCTTAAACCAGTTACTGGACAGATACTTTTGAGAGGGAATACTCAATAAATTGCATACATGCTTTATCACATTATGTTCAACCAAGAGACAAAGGAAAAATACAGAGTTGATACTTTTCCACCAGCATGTGAAACCATTAATAAAGCAATGGCTGAACTGCTTGCGCTGATTAAACCGAATGATGTGCTTAGAAAGAAGCTGTTCCAAATTGATT
>CAKZQD010000123.1 GCA_937139485.1 uncultured Bacteroidota bacterium
GTCTTTTATAGGTATATTTTTAGGTGTAGTTGTAGCTTTAAATTTCTCAACTTTTGCTGGTGTTTGGCTAGTAAAAAACTTTAACATTCCAGAAATTATTATTCCTGTAATATCTTTTGTTGTAGTCTTGGTTGTTGTGGTAGCATCTATAAAAATGGTAGCCTTTTTGGTTCAAAAAATATTGCAGACCATAAATTTAAACTTTGTAAACAAACTTGCAGGCGGTGCGCTTTTTGGTGTTTTAGCAGCATTTATTTTTAGTGTATTGTTTTCATTTATAGACAATTATGGCATTTTTACAGATTCTTTAAAATTAGAATCTCAGGTATATCCAATAATATCTACTTTTGGTCCACAAATATTTGAAACAGCAAGTGAATTAATACCTTTGTTTAAAGATATATACCAAGAAACAAATGATATTTTCAAAAACGCCGCAGAAAATATGTAATGGTTTTACTCTTAGATAATTACGATTCTTTTAGCTACAATTTATACGATTATATTAGTCAGTTAAATATAGAATGTAAAGTTTTTAGAAACGATGAAATTTCAATTAACGAGATTAAGAAAATAAAAAATTTACAAGCAATTGTATTATCTCCAGGTCCAGGAGTTCCAAAAAATGCGGGTATTTTAATGGCAGTAATTGAAACATTTCATAAAAATGTACCAATACTAGGAATTTGTTTAGGACACCAAGCCATAGGAGAATTTTTTGGAGCAAAATTATTGCACGGTACAAAACCTATGCACGGCAAAACATCTACATTATATTTCGAAAATCATTACCTATTCAATAAAATTTTAAAACCATTTGAAGTAATGCGTTACCACTCTTTGATATTAAAAAATATACCTAAAGAAATAGCAATTATTGCAAAAACTAAAGATGAAGAAATTATGGCAATAGCGCATAAAAAATTTCCTATTGTTGGTATACAATTTCATCCAGAATCTATTCTTACTGAAAATGGATTGCCGATGATGAAAAATTTCTTTGATAAAAATATATGAAAAGAATAGGTTTACTTTCAGACACGCACTCCTTTTTAGACAAAGATATTTTAAATAAATATTTTAAAAATGTAGACGAAATTTGGCACGCTGGAGACATTGGTAATCTTGAAGATGTTACAGATATAATTAAAAACACAAAACCCTTGCGAGCCGTTTTTGGCAATATAGACAATCACGTAGCCAGAGCAGAATTTCCACTAGACAATCGTTTTGAATGCGAAGGTTTTGATGTTTGGATTACACATATTGGTGGCTATCCGGGCAGATACAATATGCGCGTTAGAGAATTATTAAAGCAAAATTCACCAGATATTTTTATTTGCGGTCATTCTCATATTTTAAAAGTAATGCGAGATAAAAAGCACAACAATATGCTAACAATAAATCCTGGAGCGGCTGGCGTACATGGTTTTCATAAAATGAGAACAGCTATGAGATTTACACTAAACAATAAAAAAATAGAAAACCTAGAAGTAATAGAACTTGGTTTGAGAGGAAAAACTAAGATTTAATTATGATTCTAATCTTTTTAACTCGAAATTTGTGCTTATTAAAACAAGCAATTGCAAAAAATAATACAAATTTTAAGGAATTATAAAAAAGTAGAAAAACATATCTACCAGCTAATTATTGCAAATTTTTTCTTACAATTAATAAATGGTTCCTTCTTTGTTTTAGCAAACTACTACTTTACAAAAAATGGCTATTTAGATTTTGAAATTGCAGCATTTATAGAAAAAAGATTTTTGGCAGTTATGCTCATTGCTTTTCCGCTTGGCTTGCTTATAAAAGGAAGAAAATTGAAACCATTTTTCTTTATTTCTGCAATATGTTCGCCAACAGCTTCACTCCTTCTTTTGTACGCCGTAGAAACTCAAAATTTAGTCTTAATAAAAATTTCACTTTTTTTAGCTGGCGCATTTTTTGTGTTTATGCAAGCTACTGTTATGCCTTTTATATTGCTAAATGCAAAAAAAGAAGTTCATTCAGAATCTATAGCTTTACATTTTCAAACTTGGGTATCTGGAACCATTGTTGTAGGTTCGTTTTATTTTTTGGTAAATAAATTTGGTATACCACTGAGCGAAAGAGATGCCATTTTGTTTTTTACACTACTTGGCTATGTTTCTATTTTCTTTTTAACGAGAATAAAAATTGAAGAAAATATTTCTGAAAAATTTCCAATAAACAAAATACTAGTTTCTTACGATTGGAATTTAATTATTAAAGCCGTTTTACCAACATTATTTATTGCTATTGGCGCAGGTTTTACCATTCCATTTATAAATTTATTTTTTGAAAACATACACGGCATTTCTTCAGATACATTTTCAATAACTGCTTCATTAACTTTTATTTTAGTTTTTCTTGGAATGGGAATTATGCCAAGTATTAAGGCAAAATTTGGTTATAAAATTTCAATTACATTGGTACAATCACTTTCAATTCTTTGTTTGGTAATAATGGCAAGCACAGAATGGTATGCGCACTTACCTGCCGCTGCTGCTATTGCAATATTTTTTTATGTTTTAAGACAACCACTTATGAATATTGCTGGTCCAATGACCTCAGAACTTACCATGTATTATGTAGGAAAGAAAAATCAAGAATTAATTTCTGCTTTGAGTGCTTCTATTTGGTCAGGAAGTTGGTTTTTTAGCTCAAGAATTTTTGCAGTTTTAAGAAAACAAGATTTACCTTATGTAAATATTTTTATGATTACTGCATTTATGTATATTCTAGGTGTAATTTGGTATAATTATTTAATAAACGCATATTATAAAAAAGAAAAATTAGAATCTCTTGAAAATTTAGATATATAATATTTATATTTGAATCTTAATTTCTACAAAATATACTCAATGAAAAATTCAATTATTTTATTATTTGCCTTTGTTATGATTTTTAGTTCTTGTTCTAAATCAACAAGCAATTTAGAAAGCATACCAAAAAATGCATCATCTGTAACAGCTATAAATTTAACTTCACTTATTAGAAAGTTAGATTATTCTTCTATGAAAGATTTAAAGTTTATGCGTGCCATGAACAAAGAAATTGCCGAAGAAAACAGAAAAGCATCAAGAATGATGGAAGATTTAATGGAAAACCCAATGTCTTCTGGTTTTGATTTTCTTTCTGATGTATATGTTTACACTTTAAATGAAGCCGAAGATGAAAATTTTGTTTGTGTTTCTATTGCACTAAAAAACAAAGATAAATTTAAAGATTTTGCAAAAAAACTGATAAGAGAAACCGAAGAAGATTATGAACTTATAGAAGAAACAGCATTTGAATATTTTTTAATGAGAAACTTAGCCATAAGTTTTGATGACTCAAAAGCAGTAATTTTATTACCAATAAATAGATCAAGCAGAAAAAATTTAGATTATCAAGCCGAAGCCGTAATGGAACTAAGCGAAGAAAAACAAATTACAAACGATGAAAATTTCTCTAAATTTATAAAAGAGAAAGAAGATATAAGTTTTTGGATTTCAAGTAATGCTTTTAAAGGCGAAAGAGAATTTAGACAGGCAGAAAAAGAATTTGGTTTCGATCTTTCAGACAATTTTTTATCTAGTCATATTAGTTTTAACAAAGGGCAAATTGAATTAAGTTCTAATTTTTCACTCAATGAAGATTTAAAGAAAGAAATGGCAATGGACATTATGGGCAAAGGTTTAGGAGGAAAACTATTAAACTATTTCCCAAAAGAATATTTAGCAATTTATGCATTTTCGGTAAACACAGATGAGTTATTTGAGGCTATTGAAGATGAAAAAGAATATGATAAATTGGCAGACCAGTTTGAAAAAATGACAAAAAATTCGCTACAAGAATTTATACAAAACCTAGAAGGAAATGTTCTTATAGATGTATATGGAATGAGAGCAATGGAAATAAAAACCCGCTATGGTACACGAACAAAAGAAATGCCATTAGTAGGTGCAGTTTTAGATTTTAAAAATAAAGAAGTAATTTATGACTTAATAAATCAAATGCCAGAAGATTTTTTGGTAGATTTTAATGACTACTTCGAAATTGAATTACCGGGAATGTCTCCAGTATATTTGGCAGTAAATGAAAATGAACTATATGTAAGTAACGACTATGATGGTTTATTGGATTATGCATTGGCAGACAGCCCAAAAAACACTTTGAATGACGCTGAAATAGCTAGTAACCTAAAAAACAATGCAAGTTTTGCATCATTAAATTTAGATATAGCAAACTACCCAAACAACATAAAAGATATGATGTATGAAAACATGGGTAGAGAAGAAAGAAAAATGATGAGAATTTTTGAAAACACCGCCGAAGGCATAAATGTTTATATGGAAGATAATACTTCTGCAAGAATGACTTTAGATTTAGCCAACAAAGATGAAAATAGCTTAAATACAATAATAAAATTTGTAGATGACAACTACAAAAGCATTATGGAATTATAGTGAATATTTGCTTAAACAACTTAAAACCAAGCTATTTTGAAGATTCAGAAATAGTAAATTCGGAAGTTTATGGAATTGAAAATTTATGCTTTCAAGAAGGATATAAATATTTAATTTCTGCTCATTCTGGTAAAGGAAAATCTTCTTTATTGAACTTTATTTATGGAACTAATAAAAAATTTATTGGTGAGATAAATTTTTCTTCTCAAATTTCTAATCCTTCAAAAGTAAAACAACTAAGTTACGTTTTTCAAGATTTAAAATTGTTTGAAGAAATTACAGTGCTTCAAAACATAGCATTAAAAAACGAGTTGACACAACATAAATCCGCACAAGAAATTAAGGATTATCTTTTAGCATTTAACTTATGGCATAAAAAAGATGTTTTGTTAAAAAAAATGTCTTATGGTCAAAGGCAAAGAATAGCAATAATTAGAGCATTATGCCAACCATTTAATTTTTTACTTTTAGATGAACCTTTTAGTCATTTAGACAATGAAAACATTAAAATTGCATGGTCTATTATAAAAAAAGAAGTAGCGCTAAACAATGCTGGTCTTATAATGATAAGCCTTGGAAACAATTATGGAATAGCATTCGATAAAGTTTTGAGTTTATGAAAATTTTAAAAAAACTTCAACTTAAAACACTTTTACCTGTTCAGCTACTTGGTTATTCATTTGCGCTATTTGTAGGTTTAACAATTTTAAGTACCGCTTTTAATTTGTACAAAGATATTAGTCCCATTTTTAAAACTGAAACCAATTTTTTCCAAAAAAACACCATAGCAATAAGTAAAAAAGTAACTATATTTAAAACACTCAATAAGCATAAAATATATTTTTCTGAAAAAGAAATCAGCAATTTAAGGAATCAAAAATTTGTTGAAAAAGTAGATTTTTTTCAACACGCAACATATAAAATAAAAGCAAAAACTTCTATTAACAGCAGTGTTCCCGGTTTGCAGACAGATTTATTTTTTGAAAGTATACCTTCCAATTTAATAGATGTTAAAACAGCACAATTTGTTTGGAAAGAAAACGATAATTTTATTCCAATAATAATTCCAGAAAGCTATATAAAACTATACAATTTTGGATTTGCAGAAAGCCAAGGTTTACCCGTAATTTCTAAAAATGCCATTAAAGAAATAAGCTTTAATGTAGCAATTTTTGGAAATGGAAAAAGTGAAAATTTTAAAGCAAAAATAGTAGGTTTTTCTAATCAAATAAACTCAGTTTTAGTTCCAAATACATTTTTAGAATGGTCAAATAAAATATATGGAAATACTTCTCAAACAAAAATAAACAGGCTGCTTATTACCACAACTGGCAATGAAAAAAATGAACTTTTGGCTTTTTTCAAAGACAAAAACTACGACATAAATAAGAAAGATCTTCAAAACGACAAAACACTAAACATACTAAATTTTGTTTTTTTAGTTATATTTATTGTGGCACTTATTATTGTAATTTTGGCATTTGCATTTATCTATTTAAGTATAAATTTAGTTATGGTCAAAAATCAAAAACTAATTCAAAATTTATATTCTATAGGTTATTCACAAAAAAACATTTCTAAGTTTTATCTTATTTCTACCAGCATTGTAAGTCTGTTATCTATTATTGTTGCGCTTATATCATCACATTTTATTCGCAATACATATTTAGATAAATTAAATCAATATTTCACAATTGAAGTCAATGCAAATTATAGCATTCTAACAGCTTTAATAATTTTTATTCTCTTGTTTTTATTCTTTAAAGTTTATATACTGACTAAAATTAATAAAATAGTTGATGATATATAGTCTAGCGTTTAAAATTAAATTCCAAAACAGCTTCTTTCCAATACTTTATAGGATTTCCGTATTCTTTAGCAGATTCAAAAGGCATAATATTAAACATGTGTACTTCTGCCAATTCGTCTATAAAAGCATCTCCACTAGTTTCTATGATTTTTACATCATCAATTTTTCCTTTTTCAGAGATTTTATATTTCAACTTTACATAAAATATTTTGTTGGCAAACTTTACATTAGTAAAATAACTAGGTGGCAATGGTGGCACTTTATAAAAAGCCTCCAAGGCTTCCTGACTACATTGATATTTTTGTTCGTCAAATTTCTTTAAAATACAAGCTGTTGTGTAAATTGGTGCTTCAAATTTTTTAGATCCAAAATACAATTTCTCGTATTCTGTCATTTTTTTAGCATTTTTATCTTTAGTTAAAATTCCATCTTCATCAAATGATTTATCTACAACTAAGTTTCCTTCTAAATCCCATTCTTTCCATTCTTTTATTGGCACGCCAGTTTTGTAAAAAGCACTTAGTTTTAGTGAACCATCATTATGATATTCAAAAATTTCTCCATCTAAAACATTATTAGTAAATTGATATTTTTTCACCAAAGTATCTGTTCCATATTTAAAACAGGTAAATGGACCATCCATTGCACCGTTTTCCAAAACATAAGATTCGCATTGGTAAAATTGTGTGTATTTAGATGAACTTAATTGCCAATTTTCATCAAAGTTCATATACTTTTTTTGCTGAGCAAAAGACATTATAGGCAATAAAAACAATACAAAAACTAAAAATCTCATCTACTTGAAAAAAATTAAACTGATTTTAATATTTTATTTATTACAAAAACTAGAAATTCTTTTTTCTGCGGCTTCAAAACCAAACTTTGCAGCTATTTTAATATCTTGACAAGCTAATTTTTTCTCATCTAAACTAGAGTTTATTACTGCTCTAATATAGTACAACTCAGCATCAGAAGATCTTAAAGCCAAAGCTTTTTGAATTGACATTTTTGCTGGTGCTGGGTTTCCCATTTCTAATTCACATTTACTTTTTAAAACTAGCCCTTCTACACTATTAGGTACTTTTTCTAAAAAATAAATTACATTTTCTAAAGAAGAGGAATAACTTGTCATCTTGTAATAAATATCTGCAATATAAAGATAAGAAATTGGGTTTTTAGAATCTAAAGATTGCGATACTTTTAAATCTACAATTGCATCTTGTTCTAATTCTAGTTTGTATTTAGAAATTCCTCTAAGCAAATATACTTGGCTAGCATATTGCTGCAATCCTTCTTTTACCTTTTTAGCTATTAATTTATCTGCCAAGCCCATTGCTTGCATATATTGTTCATTGTCAACCAATTGTTGAAGACTTTCTACTTCTGTTTTTATATCCTGAGCAGAAGTTCCTAAAATAAATAGTGATAATAGTATGCTTGTTAAATATTTCATAGTTAGTATTTTCATTAAAATTAAGAAAATAATTGAATTTGCAAAGTATAAATCAACAATTATTCCAAAAACAACTCTAACACTATTTCTTTTTCTTTAACTTAAAATCTCCTCTTTTCCAAGCTTCAATAAATTTTGCCCAAGCAAAAAGATTAAATATGTTTTGCGGTGGTGCTTGACCTGCCCAATAAAATTTCTGAGCCTCTTGCCTCATATAATAGTCAACATTTTCGTCAGCATCGTATGCCATGGTCTCTCCTATTTCTTTAAGATATTCTCTTTCTAGATTTCGCATTGCACGGTCTATATCAGACTCTTCAAACTCTAACTCAAGAAAAGCCATTCTTAGTGCATCTTTTGTAGGCCAAGGATAAATTACTACACTATCTATATAAGCTGTATCTGTAACCATAAATTTTACTACAGAATATTTATTAGACTCTAGTGTACTTGGAATTATAAAAGTACTTTTTTTGAAACCAATTGAAGAAAAATTAATCGTGTCGCCAGTTTCAGCAGCAAAAGAAAAAAAACCTTCATGATTAGATACCGTTCCCTTTTTTGTACTGTTTTCATAAATATTTACATAAGGAATACCTATTAAACTATCTGGCGTAACTACTACTCCAGAAAACTGTATAACTTCTTTGTTTTGAGCAGAAACAATAGCTATAAAAGCAAAAATAAAATTGAATAAAAAAAATACTTTTCTCATATATTATCAAAATTAAGAGAAAGCAATTTCAAAAAAAAATTTTCTTTAGCAATTAACAGTTATTCACAATATTTCTTACAATATAAACTCTTGGTATTTTAGGCTACAAATTTTTAATTTCTCTTTCTAAAAAGATATACATTTGCACTACATTTTAAAACCATTGTTATGAAAAACTATAAATCAGACCAATTTTTAAATAGACATATTGGCAATCAAAAACCACAACAGGACCAAATGCTTAAAACCATTGGTGTTTCTTCTTTAGATGAATTATTAAATGAAACTATTCCAGACAATATTCTTTCTAAAAATGAATTAAATATTGATGAAGCACTTTCTGAACATGAGTATTTAAAACACATAAAATCTATTGCTCAGAAAAATAAAGTTTTTAAAAACTATATTGGCACTGGTTATTATAATAGTATAACACCTGCAGTAATTCGAAGAAATATCTTTGAAAATCCTGGGTGGTATACTCAGTACACGCCTTACCAAGCAGAAATTGCACAAGGAAGACTAGAAGCATTATTAAATTTTCAAACATTGGTTTGTGATTTAACAGGTATGCCAATTGCAAATGCATCATTGCTAGACGAAGCTACAGCTGCTGCAGAAGCAATGAATATGTTTTTCAACCAAAAAAATAAAAGAAAAGTTACTGCACCTAAGTTTTTTGTTGACGAAAAAACTTTTCCACAAACTATAGATGTTTTAAAAACACGTTCTTCTATTTTAGAAATAGAATTGGTTTTTGGAGATTACAAAAATGCTCAAATAGATGAAACATTTTTTGGTGCTTTGGTACAATATCCAAACGCCGAAGGAAGTGTTGAAGATTATACTTCTTTCTCAAATACTTTAAAAGAAAATAATGCTTATTTAGTTGTAGCTGCAGATATTTTAGCCTTAGTTGCGTTAAAAGCACCTAGCGAATTTGGCGCAGATTGTGTAGTAGGCACAACACAAAGATTTGGAATACCAATGGGTTTTGGTGGGCCACACGCAGCATTTTTTGCAACACAAGAAAATTATAAAAGAGTTATTCCGGGAAGAATTATTGGCGTATCTATAGATAGCAATGGCGATAGAGCTTTGAGAATGGCATTGCAAACCAGAGAGCAACACATAAGAAGAGAAAAAGCAACTTCAAATATATGTACAGCACAAGCACTTTTAGCTATAATGGCTGGTATGTACGCTGTATATCACGGTGTAGAAGGTTTAACAAACATAGCTAACAATGTACATAGCAATACCATAAAACTTGCCAATAACTTAAAAGAAATTGGTTTTGAAATAGCACACGAAAACTTTTTTGATACCATAACAGTATTAAATGCCGATACAGCAAAACTAAAGGCAAAAGCTGAAGCCAAAGAACTAAATCTTAGATATTTAGACGATAAAATTTCTATTTCAATAGATGAAACTACAACATCTATGGATATTGTAAATTTAATAGATGCATTTGCAGAATCTAAAGGAGTTTCATTTAAATTAACAGATGAAAACCACTTTTCTTTAGCCGAAAAAGCAAAAAGAAATACGCCATTTTTAGAAAATGAAGTATTTAGCAAGTATCATACAGAAACAGAAATGATGCGTTACATAAAGCGTTTAGAAAACAAAGATATATCTCTTGTACATTCTATGATTCCATTAGGTTCTTGCACCATGAAATTGAATGCGGCTGTTCAAATGGAACCAGTTTCTTGGCCAGAATTTGCAAATATTCATCCATTTGCTCCAGAAAACCAATGGCAAGGTTACAAAGAAATGCTTACAGAATTAGAAAACGATTTAAGTGAAATTACAGGTTTTGCAGCTACATCGCTTCAACCAAACTCTGGTGCACAAGGCGAATTTGCAGGCTTAATGGTAATACAAGCTTACCATAGAAACAATGGCGATCATAATAGAAATATTGTTTTGATTCCAAGTTCTGCACACGGTACAAACCCAGCTTCGGCAGTAATGGCTGGCGGAAAAGTAGTAGTTGTAAAATGTGATGAAGCAGGAAATATAGATGTTGATGATTTAAGAGAAAAAGCAGAAAAATATAAAGATACTTTAGCATCATTAATGATTACTTACCCATCTACACACGGTGTTTTTGAAAGTAAAGTTATTGAAGTAACTACTATAATTCACGAAAATGGTGGACAAGTTTATATGGACGGAGCAAATATGAATGCACAGGTTGGTTTTACAAGTCCGGGAGCTATTGGTGCAGACGTTTGTCACTTAAATTTACATAAAACCTTTGCTATTCCGCATGGTGGTGGCGGCCCTGGAGTAGGACCTATTTGTGTTGCAAAACACCTAGCACCTTTCTTGCCGGGCAATCCCATTACTAAAACTGGTGGCGAAAAAGCTATTTCTGCTATTTCTGCAGCTCCATTTGGAAGCGCAAGTGTTTGTTTAGTTTCTTATGCTTACATAAAATTATTAGGTAAAAACGGATTAAAAACATCTACAGCAAATGCAATTTTAGGTGCTAACTACATTAAAGCAAGGTTAGAAAAACATTATAAGGTATTATATACAGGAGAAAAATTTGGACGTGTAGCACACGAATTAATTTTAGATTTTAGACCATATAAACATTCACTAGGAATTGAAGTTACTGACGTAGCAAAAAGATTGATGGATTTTAATTTTCACGCACCTACAGTTTCTTTCCCTGTAGCAGGAACATTAATGATAGAACCTACAGAAAGTGAAAACATAACAGAACTAGATCGTTTTTGTGATGCAATGATTGCTATAAAAGAAGAAATAAATGCAATAGCTAGTGGAGATATTGACAAAGATGATAATCCATTAAAAAATGCGCCTCATACTATAAAAGAAGTTTGCGGCAATGAATGGAAGCACGATTATACAAGAGAAATGGCAGCTTTTCCATTGCCATATTTAAAACAAAACAAACTTTGGGCAACTGTTGCAAGAGTTAATGATTCTCACGGAGACAGACATTTAATTTGTACCTGTGCTCCTATAGAAGATTATATGGAAGAATAATTTTTCTTTCAACTATTTGACTTTTCAGACATTTAGACTCAAAGCAAATAAAGTAAAAAATTTCAATAGATATAAAGAGCAATTTCGGTTGCTCTTTTTTTTGTTCAAAATAATTGATATATTTGGGAAAGATTAATTTACTCTGAATGTCATTCCTTTTTATTCCAATTTTTTTTCGGTATAAAAAAGGAAATCCAATTAGAAAAGAACAAAATAAATTGATAAAAAGAATTTGCTCTTGTGAAATTCCTACTAGCTAGGAATAACGCTTAGAAATAATGATTGTTTGGCATTATAAATTATAAACTTAAAATAATGAGCGAAAAAAAATGTCCAGAATGTGGTGATAAAATAATGGGAAGAGCAGATAAAAAGTTTTGTTCAGACTATTGTAGAAATGCTTTCAATAACAAGAAAAATTCTGCTTCAAATAATTTAATAAGAAACGTAAACAACGCTTTAAAAAGAAATTGGAGAATATTGGAAGAACTCAATCCAGAAGACAAATGTAGAGTTCATAAAAATAAACTAGTAGAAAATAGTTTCAATTTTGAATACTATACTAATATTTATACAACCAAAACCGGAAACGTATATTACTTTGTTTACAACCAAGGCTACCAAGAATTAGAGAACAATTATTATTTATTGGTTAAGAAAAATTAAATATTTCGACTTTATTGTTTCAAAAACTATCTTTGAGAAAAAGATATAAATATGAACAATTTCAGTTTTCAAAATCCTACGAAAATATTATTTGGTAAAGACCAAGTTGCCAATATTACTAAAGAAATACCTGCTAACGCCAAAGTACTTATGCTTTTTGGTGGTGGAAGTATTAAAAAAAATGGTGTTTACGAACAAGTTTCAGCAGCTTTAAAAAACTATGATTATATTGAATTTGGCGGTATTCCTCCAAATCCAGAATATTCAATTTTAATGGATGCATTGAAAATAATTAAGGAAAAAAATATTGATTTTCTATTGGCAGTAGGCGGTGGTTCTGTAATAGACGGTACAAAATTTTTATCTGCGGCAGCATTATATAAAGGAGAAAATGCTTGGGATATTTTAAAAAAAGGAATAAGAACCGAGAAAGGAATGCCTTTTGGAACAGTTTTAACACTTCCTGCTACAGGTTCTGAAATGAATTCGGGAGCAGTTGTTACCAATAAAGAAACACAAGAAAAATTAGGAATGGGCGGTCCGGGTTTATTTCCTCAATTTTCGGTTTTAGACCCTAGTTTTGTTTCTACTATTCCAGAAAAACAACTAGCAAATGGATTGACAGATGCTTTTACACACGTTTTAGAACAATATTTAACTTACCCAATAGATGCAAAAATACAAGACCGTTTTGCAGAAGGAATTTTGGTGAGTTTAATTGAAACTGCTCCAAATTTAATGAAAAACCCAAGCGATTATGACACTGCTGCAAACTTTATGTGGAGTTGTACTATGGCACTAAATGGTTTAATTCAAAAAGGTGTACCAACAGACTGGGCTACGCATATGATTGGTCATGAACTTACGGCTTTATATGGAATAGATCACGCAAGAACTTTGGCTATCATTGGTCCAAGTTTATACCAACATACTTTTGAGCAAAAGAAAGAAAAACTAGCACAATATGCTGAACGAGTTTGGGATATAAAAACTGGTTCATTAGAAGAAAAAGCTGAAAAAGCAATAGAAAAAACGGTTGAATTTTTTAACTCGCTTGGAATTGACACCAAACTTTCTAAATACACAGATGATTATAAAGATACAGCTTCTTTCATTTCGAAAAGAATGACAGAAAGAGGCTGGACAGCATTGGGAGAGAATAAAAAAATTACTCCGAGTGATGTTGTGAAGATTGTTGAGGGGGCTTATTGAAAATAGTTAATTTACTCATTCGATTTCAATTTAAAGTAAAATATTCTAAAGTTTATAAAAATTTATACATCTTAAATTTAAGATTAATGAACACAAAATTAGAGAATTTATATCGAGAAGAATTTAAAAAATTAAGCCCAGTTCTTAAAGATTATAACTTAAAATCAAAAAGAAAGAAAAAAGCAACTAATCCCTTTCTCTTATCTGTAGATGAAAATCAAATAAACTCTAATAATCGTATTATGATTTTTGGACAAGAGACTAATTCTTGGTGTAAAGAATGTGAACATAAAAGTCAATTTTCTGGCAACATATCTAAATCTTTAGAAGTTTATAAAAAATTTTACTTAAAAGGTGGATTTAAAAAATATAGAGGTGCTTTTTGGAATGAGTTCAAAAGAATAAAGAAAGAAGTTCAAAAGAAAAAAAACAACTCAACTTTTATATGGAATAATGTTAATAAAATTGGACGTATTGGAAAAGGTAATATTACTGAAATTAATAAAATTCAATTTGAACATTTTCAAGTTATCAAAAAAGAAATAGACATAATTAAGCCAAATATTATTGTATTCTTAACAGGTCCAAATTATAATAATTTTATTAGGAAAAATATTGGAGAGTTTACCGAAACAAAAATAATAGACAACTTGAATAAAATTAGTATGGACTTAAATTATACAGATATAAAAATGTTCAAAACCTTTCATCCACAAGCACTTTATCGAAAAAAAATAAATAAAATAGTAATTGGAAAGCTTATTGAAGAAATTGTAAAATCTTGCAAATAATTTAAAGAAAAAATATTAAAATGAAAACAACCACAATCACACCCATAAAATTCCCTTGTGGAGCAATAATGAAAAACAAATTTATGCTTGCTCCAATGACCAATTCGCAAAGCAACGAAGATGGAACACTTTCTGAGGCCGAATTGCATTGGTTAATTATGCGTGCCAAAGGACAATTTGGTTTAGTAATGACTTGTGCTGCTCACGTTCAAGAAATTGGGAAAGGTTTTCCTGGTCAGTTGGGTATATTTTCTGATAAACATATTGCTGGACATACTAAAATGGCTGCTGATATTAAATCTTATGGAAGTTTGGCAGTAATTCAATTACATCACGCAGGTATGCGCTCTCCAAATAAAATTATTGGCGAAACATCTGTTTGTCCTTCAAATAACGAAACACACGAAGCAAGAAAACTTTCGATACAAGAAGTTAAACAATTGAGAGATGATTTTATTGAAGCTGCTATAAGAGCTAAAAAATGTGGCTATGATGGTGTTGAAATTCACGGAGCACATGGCTATATTTTAACGCAGTTTTTAAGTCCAGATATTAATAAACGTACAGATGACTACGGAGGAAATTTAGAAAATAGATCTCGTATTTTATTTGAAATCATTAATGGTATTAGAAAAACATGTGGAAACAATTTTTTGCTTGGCGTAAGACTTTCTACTGAAAAATTTGGAGTAAGCCTCACAGAAGTTAAAACAATTTGTAAGCGTTTAATCAAAGAATCTAAAATTGATTTTCTCGACATATCACTTTGGGATGTTTTTAAATTTCCAGAAGAGGAAGAACATAAAAACAAATCGCTATTAGATCACTTTACAGAAATTGACAGAAAAAATATACAATTAACTGTTGCTGGTAAAATAAGAAGCGGAAACGATGTAAAAAAAGTGCTGGAATCGGAAGTTGATTTTGTTAGTATTGGTCGTTCTGGAATACTTCATCATGATTTTCCACAAAAAGTAATAGATGATATTAATTTTGAACCAACAGCTACGCCTGTAACCAGAGCATATTTAGCCAAAGAAGGTCTTGGAGAAAAATTTATAGATTATATGAGTAGATGGGAAGATTTTGTGAAAAAATAGTAGACATTACCACTCTTTAAAATTCACTACTTTATCTGCTCCTCTTCCCAATCCAATATTGGTTCGCATGGCTTCTTCTATAGTAATATCAAGATGTTCAACATCTTTTTCTTTCATAAATATTACAAAACCACTTGTAGGGTTTGGTGCCGTAAGTATAAATATAGAAAGTGTACCATCTTTAAATTTTGAAGTAACAAAGCCTAGCATTTTTGCAGAATCTTTTCCATAAGGTTGCACTAAAACAACTTCTTTAAATGGCATATTGTCTGTACCTATAAACTGTACTATGGTTTCTTTTATTGTTGAATAAAATGGTAATTTTTTAAGTAATGTGTCTTCAAATATTCCAAAAACATTTTTACCAAACCTGGTTCTAATAAATAAACCTACAGTAAAACAAAAGGCTATTACTATAAGTACTGCTAGTAAATTTGCCAAAGCTGGCGATATTTCAATTTCTAATAACTGAATAATTGGATCTACTAAATTTCCGAAAAAAGTAATAATCCAATTTATTAGATATGCAAATATTAATATTGGAAGTAAAACAACTAAACCTCCTATAAATGTATTGGTTAAAAAATTTTTAAATTTACGCATCAAAGTCTACACTTACTATACTAGAAGTTGGTTTTGCTTGACAAGACAATATGTAACCTTGCTCAATTTCTCTTGGTGTTAAGGCCTCACAATCTCCCATTTCTACACTTCCTTCATTTAGTTTACATCTACATGTTGTACATGCTCCTACCATACATGCAAAAGGCGGATCTACATTGTTTTTTGAACTTGCGTCTAAAATTGTTTCTTTTCCTTTCATTGAAAAAGAATAATCTGAACCATCGCATCTTACAGAAATTTCTGTATTACCGTCATAATTTTCTTCTGCTTCACCTACATTTATAGCTACTTTGTCTTCATCTTCTTTTTCGGTAAAGTATTCTACATTTATTTTTTCTTTGTCTATATTTAATTCGGTCAAAGCAGATTCTACTGCTTTCATCATTCCTGTAGGACCACAAGTATAAAACTCTGCGGCAACCAAATTTTGACCTAGCAATACTTTTCTAACACGTGCTTGGTTTATTTGACCTTCCTCAAAAGCTAATTCTTCAACCACTTTTTTACCAAAACCTAAAAAACCACCTTTTTTTTCTGGTTTATCAAATACGTGAATCAAGTTAAAACGATCTGAATGAGTGCTTGCTAAAACATTTAATTCGTCTTTAAAAATTACTGCATCACTATTATAATTTCCATAAACCAAAGTAACTTTAGATTTTGGTTCGTCACTCAGAACTGCTTTTAAAATAGAAAACAAAGGTGTAATTCCGCTTCCTGCACCAAATAAATAATAATGTTTTTCTGCATCTTTATTTAAGTCTGTGTGAAAATTTCCCATTGGAAGCATTACTTCTATCATTTCTCCAGGAACAGCCATTTGTGTTAAATAAGTAGAAACTTTTCCGCCAGGAACACGTTTTATTGCTATTCTATGCTCTTTTCCTTCGTAAGGATTTGAACAAAGAGAATATGATCTATTGAAAGTTAAACCATTTACATTTACTTTTAAAGTAACATACTGACCTGGTAAATATGCATAATCACTCTGTAAATTTTCTGGTATATCAAATGAAATAGAAACTGCATCTTTAGTTTCTTTTTTGATGTCTTTTATTTTTAAACTATGGAATTTACTCATTTATTTTGTTATATATTGAAAGGTAAATTTAATACTTTTTGAAAAATCGTAAAATTGATTATTTGTGAAATTGACTTTAGAAATTCAATTGATTTGTTTATCAATTTTTAACAGAAATGATTAAAAACACTTTTGAGGTGTTCTGTTATAGTTTCTGCATTGTTTCCTTCTATTTGGTGTCTTTCTATAAAGTGAACCAATTTACCTTCTTTAAACAATGCCATACTTGGCGAAGATGGAGGATATGGTGCACATTTTTCCCTTAGAGCATCTACGGCTTCTTTATCTACACCTGCAAAAACTGTTGCTAGGTTTTGTGGCAATTTTTCGTTTGCTAGTGCATTTATAGCCGCTGGTCTAGCAGAACCTGCTGCACAACCACATACCGAGTTTAGTACAAAAAAAGTAGTTCCTCCTTTTGCTATCATTTCATTAACTGAGTCAGCTGTAGTTAAATCTTCAAATTTTTCATTTACAAGCTGTGCTTTCATTGGTTCATATACTTCTGCTGGATACATATTTTTTATTTTAGTTGTTTGCCTTTAGCTTTTAGCTTTTGGCTTAAATTCGTTTTCAATTAATAATTTATAGTTTTCACAAACAAGCTAAAGGCTAATTGCCAAAAGCTAGTTGCCAATTTACATAAACCCAAGTTCTAACAATGCTTCTTCGCTCATCATTTCTTGACTCCAAGCCGGTTCAAAAACCAATTCTACACAAGAATCTTTTACTCCAAAAACATTAGCTACAGTATCTTCTACTTCTTGCGGAAGTGAACCTGCTACAGGACAAGATGGAGAAGTAAGCGTCATTACGGTTTCTACATTTAATTTGTCGTCTATATTTACTTCATAAATTAAACCTAACTCATAAATATCAACAGGTATTTCTGGATCAAAAATTGTTTTGATAGCTTCAATAACTCTTGTTTTTAATTCTTCTTTATCTATTTTAATATCGCCCATTGTATGCTTTTCCGTTTATGTAAAAACGTCTATATTTACTGCAAAATTAAGAATTTAGACTTAATCTAAACAACTATTTATGAATTATTATTTTATTACTGGAACCAGCAGCGGAATTGGTAAAGCATTGGTAGAACAACTACTTTTAGACGAAAAAAACTATATTTTTGGTTTTTCTAGGACAAATTCTTTAAAAAATGAACGTTTTACGCATCAAAAAGTAAATTTAGCCAACCTAGAAGAAGTTAAAAACCTCAACTTTCCTGATTTAAAAGATGTTAAAAAGATCATTTTAATAAACAATGCTGGCACACTTGGAAGCATTAAGCATCTTGGAAATTTAAATACTGAAGACATTATTACTTCCTTCAATGTAAATTTAACTTCTGTAGCTTTACTTACAAATGCATTTATAAAACAATATCAGCAAGAAAACTTTGAGCGAATTATTATAAATATAAGTTCTGGAGCTGCACAAAAAGCTTATGATGGCTGGGCGGCTTACTGCACTACAAAAGCAGGTGTAAATATGCTTACCGAAGCTATTCACAAAGAGCAGCAACTAATGAAATTTCCAATAAAAGCCTTTGCAATTGCTCCGGGTGTGGTAGATACCGAAATGCAAAATGTAATAAGAAAAACAGATAAGAAAGATTTTAGTAACATAGACAAATTTCACAATTTAAAAGAAAGCGGCGCACTTTATGAAGCTAAAGATGTAGCAGATAAATTGATAGCAATGTGCGAAAATACAGATTTGATTGAAGGATTGATTTCTAGAATTGAGTTGTAGATTTTTTTTGCAAGTGTTATATATTTAATCAATTCTTTTCTAAAACTTGAAAAAAATATTCTTCAAAACGAAAAAAAGCCATCTTTAAAGATGACAACCATAAATCTTTTCTAGCCTTTATCTATAAATTATCCCATTTCATAAGCAAATAATACCGCTTCATTCTTATTAAAGATAATGCTTTTAATTTACTACATAATTTTATAGTATTATTAACCAAAACAAATAAATATTATGAAAAAGTTTTTAAAGAAAATGTTTTATATGGGCGTAGATTTAACTGCTCAATCTGTAGATAAATTTGAAGCAACTGTAAACGAGCTTGTAGAAAAAGGAGAAATTCCAGCAAAAAAAGGTGAAAAAATAGTAGCTAAATTTATTAAAAAAACTGAAAAGAATAAAGACTATTTAGAATCTAAAATTGATAAAGTTTTAAAGAAAGCTAAACTTAAAAAATCTAAAAAAGGAATAAAAAACATTCTAAATGAAGATGAGTTAAATGATACTTTAAATAATAAGGAAGGTAAATACTAAATTCGCAAACATTTATTTAAAAGCCACTTGAGAAATTTCTTTAGTGGCTTTTTTTATGTACTTGACTTATTAGTATTATTAAAGCACTTTTACAACTGAAACAGTTAGATCAAATGAACTGTACTTATGTGGTGGCGATGATGATAGCGGCACTAACTTTAACTCTTACATAAAAATAAAACTAGTTAAAGATAGAAAATACTTAATAAGACTAAGACTCTATAATAAATTTGGCACAGGAAATACTTCTATAATGGTTTATTAGTAAAACTAAAAGTAAGCACTTTTGATACATTTATTTATTTTTAATACTAATACATCAAAAGTGTGTTTTTTCAATCTTCTATTTACAAAAAAAAGTAAATAGAAGATTTTTTTTTGCTTAAAAAATTATTTCACTAAAGCCAATTCAATTACTTCTTCCATTTTATCTACAAAATGAAACTTCACACCTTTTACGTAATCTTGATTAATTTCTTCTACGTCTTTTTGGTTCATTTTGCACATAATAATTTCTTTTATTCCAGCTCTTTTTGCTGCTAAAACTTTTTCTTTTATTCCACCTACAGGAAGTACTTTTCCTCTTAGTGTAATTTCGCCAGTCATAGCAAGAAATGGTTTTACTTTTCTACCCGTAAATAATGAAACCAAAGTAGTTAATAAAGTAATACCGGCAGATGGTCCATCTTTTGGCGTAGCACCTTCTGGCACGTGAACGTGCACTTGAGCATTGTCGATTTCTTTTAAACTAATTCCAAATTTTTCAGCATTTGCTTTTACTAAAGAAAGTGCAATAGTTGCAGATTCTTTCATTACATCGCCAAGGCTACCTGTAAGTTTTAGGCTTGGTTTGCCTGCACTTTTGCTAGATTCTATAAATAAAATATCGCCACCAACTGTTGTATATGCCAAACCTACAGCTACACCTGCGGGATTGTTTTTTAAATATCTATCTCGTTCAAATCTTGGCTTTCCTATAAATTCTGTTATTTCTTCAAAAGTAATGCTTGTATTAAAAGGCTCGTCCATAGTAATTCTTTTTGCTACCGAACGAATTACTGATGCTATAACTCTTTCTATATTTCTTACGCCAGATTCTCTTGTATAACCATCAATTAATTTTTCTAAAACAGTTTTTGTGAATTTTAATTGAGATTTTTTTAATCCATGAAGTTCTAATTGATTTGGAATTAAATGTTTCTGAGAAATTTCTACTTTTTCTTCAATAGAATAACCACTCAAATCTATAATTTCCATTCTATCTCGCAATGCTGGTTGAATGGTTGATAAACTATTAGACGTCGCAATAAACATGACTTTAGAAAGGTCGTAACCCATTTCTAAAAAGTTATCGTAAAACTCGCTATTTTGCTCCGGATCTAAAACCTCTAACATGGCAGATGATGGGTCGCCTTGATGCGAATTTGATAGCTTATCAATTTCATCTAAAACAAAAACCGGGTTTGATGTTCCAGCTTTTTTTAAACTTTGAATAATACGCCCAGGCATAGCACCAATGTATGTTTTGCGGTGTCCTCGAATTTCTGCTTCGTCGCGTAATCCACCAAGTGAAATACGCACATATTCACGTCCTAAAGCTTCTGCAATAGATTTACCCAATGATGTTTTACCAACTCCCGGAGGCCCGTATAAACATAAAATTGGCGATTTCATATCATTACGCAATTTTAAAACCGCTAAGTATTCTATGATGCGTCGCTTTACATCTTCCAATCCAAAATGATCGCGATCCAAAATTTTCATCGCGCGTTTTAAATCGAATTTATCTTTGCTGAATTCATTCCATGGCAAATCTAAAAACAACTCCAAGTAATTGCGTTGGATAGAATATTCGGCAACTTGCGGATTCATGCGTTGCATTTTAGCAATTTCTTTATTAAAATGCTTTGCCACTTTTTCGTCCCATTGCTTCTCTTTAGCACGCGCTTTCATTTCCTCAACTTCTTCATCATGGCTAACGCCGCCCAATTCTTCTTGAATGGTTTTCATTTGTTGATGCAAGAAATATTCGCGCTGTTGCTGATTCATATCCATCTGCACTCTGGATTGAATATCATTTTTTAGTTCCAGTTTTTGAAACTCAACATTCATAAACTTAAGTGTTGCTAAGGCGCGCTCTTTTAAATTGTTCATTTCTAAAAGTGCTTGCTTTTCTGCAACTGAAAGATTCATGTTTGACGATACAAAATTCACCAAAAACGAATTGCTCTCAATATTTTTTATAGCGAAAGATGCCTCACTTGGAATGTTTGGACTTTCTTTTATAATTTCAAGAGCTAAGTCTTTTATAGAATCTATAATGGCTGAAAACTCTTTATTTTTAATTGCTGGTTTAGCCTCGGGAATATCTCTAACGGTGGCATTCATATAAGGTTTTTCAGTAATAACCTCGGCAACTTTAAAGCGTTTTTTGCCTTGAATAATAACCGTTACATTACCATCGGGCATTTTTAAAACACGAAGAATTCTTGCAACTGTTCCGGTTTCGTGGATGTCTTTTGCGGTTGGGTTTTCTACCGATTCGTCTTTTTGAGCCACCACACCAATAACTTTACTGCCTTTATTGGCATCGTTAATGAGTTTGATTGAAGCATCGCGACCAGCGGTAATTGGAATAACAACTCCGGGGAATAATACCGTATTTCTTAACGAAAGAATTGGCAAAGTTTCTGGCAATTCTTCATTATTTATTTCCTCTTCATCTTCAGGTGTCATTAACGGAATTAACTCTGAGTTTTCATCAAATTCCTGTAATGACAAACTGTCAAGCGTAGTAAATTTAGATTTCTTCATATATATATTTAAGTCAATCTGTCATTAAAACAAATTAACTTTTATTTTTTGGGGTTTAAAAAAAATAATAATCTTTTGAATATCAGCTATTTAAATAAAATACAAAATAGATATTCATTGTATAAATTCAATAGCTATGCCAATTATATAAATTCAGTATTTAAAATTCGCAGCTTAAAATTTACATCTTTCCCATTTTTTTCAAAACATATAATAAAACTATTGGTAAAGCTAATAAACCAACAAAAAGTAAATCGCTAGTAAAGAGTGAAGGTGATAAAACTAAAGTTGCGATATAGCCACCAACAGCACCACCAAAATGAGCATCGTGCCCAATATTACCTATTCTTTTTTTCATCCCGTAAATTGAATAAAGCAAATATCCAATTCCGAAAACAAAACCTGGGATAAGAAAGTTAATTTCCATCCATGGGTCAAATAAAATTGCAGAATAAATTATACCCATAACTGCACCACTTGCTCCAACCGCACTATAATGATATTCGTTTTTATGAAAATATAGCGATAACAAATTGCCAACTAACAAGCTCGCAAGATAAATTGCTAAAAACCCAAAAACGCCTAATTTAAAAATAACAATCCCTGAAAAAAAGTAGAGCGTTATCATGTTAAATAATAAATGCTGTGTATCTACATGCAAAAACCCCGAACTAAACATCCTAACTTGTTCACCTCGTTTTACAGCGCCTACATTAAACTTGTACTTTTCAAAAAAACTATAGTCACCAAAACCTTTATAAGACATTAAAACATTTGCGGCTATAACTATAATTGTAATTAAATCTGGTTTACCCATAGGATTTAAACGTTTAAAATGAAATTAATATATCTTTGCGGCTACAAATCTAAAATTAATTAATGCAATTTCTAGTTTATATTATTGTTTATCCGTTTTTGTGGTTAATTTCTATATTACCTTTTAGGTTACTTTATTTATTTTCTGATTTTATTTTTATATTGATATACTACGTTGTTGGCTACAGAAAAAAAGTAGTTTTTGATAATTTAAAATTATGCTTTCCTAATAAATCTGAAAAAGAATTAAAGCGCATTTCAAAAAAGTTTTACCATCATTTTTGCGATATGATGTTAGAGTCTATGAAATCTCTAACGATTTCTGAAGCTGAAATGAAAAAGCGTTTCACTTTTGCAAATATTGATGAAATTAAACAACATGAAAACAATAACAGAAGTGTTGTTTTAATGTGTGGACATTACGCCAATTTTGAGTGGAGTTTTATTCTTCAAAGACACTTAAAAAGTAAAGGTTATGCTGTTTACAAACAATTGGCAAACAAACATTTTGATGCTTTAATAAAACGCCTTAGAGCTAAATACAACAGCTATTTAATAACCACAAAAGAAACCATACCAACACTTATAAAAGCTAAACGAGAAGGTGAATTAACCATTAATGGGTTTGCCGCAGATCAATCACCAAAAATTAATAAAGCGTTTCATTGGAATACCTTTATGGGTATTAACGTGCCTATACATACTGGTGCTGAAATGTTAGCCAAAAAACTAGATATGGCTGTGGTGTTTCTTGCTGTTAAAAAAGTGAAACGTGGGCTTTACGAAGCCACTTTTAAAACGATTACGACTACGCCAAAAGACTATGAAAACTATGCGATTACCGATTTATATTTAAAACTTGTTGAACAGCAAATTATTGAAGCACCTGAATATTATTTATGGACGCATAAACGCTGGAAGCATAGAGGTAAAAAAATTAAATAAATTATTTAACCTCATTACGAGGAGCTTTTTAACCTGCACTGAGCGCATTCGAAGTGTGATAATCTTATAAATTGAAAAATAGTTTTAAACAGATTGCCACATCACACGAAAAAGTGTGATTCGCAATGACAGCTCAATTACTTCAGCAATTACTCTTTCGCAATCGCCCCAATCTCCTCAATAAACTTATCAGCTAATCCATCAGCTTCTTCTTGAGATTTTGCTTCGGTATAAATCCTAATAATGGGTTCAGTATTACTTTTACGTAGGTGCGCCCAACTTTCGGCAAAATCAATTTTTACACCATCAATGGTAGTTAACTGCTCGTTTTGGTAACGGTTTTCTATTTCTTTTAAAATACCATCAACATCTAAACCTGGTGTTAATTGTATTTTCTTTTTGCTCATAAAATAATTAGGATAGGTTTTACGCAACTCGCTCACACTCATTTTCTTTTCAGCTAATAAACTCAAAAATAAAGCCACACCAACTAAAGCATCGCGCCCGTAATGCGACTCTGGATAAATAATACCGCCGTTGCCTTCGCCACCAATAACAACATTGTTTTTCTTCATTAGTTTTACCACATTAACTTCGCCTACCGCACTGGCTTCGTAAGTACCACCATGTTTTTCGGTAATATCGCGTAAAGCTCGGGTAGAACTCATATTACTTACCGTATTACCTGGGGTTTTGCTCAACACATAATCCGCGCAAGCGACCAAAGTATACTCTTCACCAAACATATTGCCGTTTTCGTCCATAAAGGCAAGCCTATCAACATCGGGATCGACTACAATGCCAAAATCGGCGTTTTCCTTAACCACTTTTTCAGATAAATCTCCTAAATGTTCTTTTAAAGGTTCTGGGTTATGCGGAAAATGCCCCGTTGGGTCACAAAATAATTTAACCGCATGCACACTCAAACGCTCTAAAAGCAACGGAATGGCAATACCGCCCGTTGAGTTTACACCATCTACAACCACTTTAAATTTAGCATCTTTTATGGCATCTGCATTTACAAGTGGTAAATCTAAAACTTCATCAATATGTAAATCTATATAAGCATCGTTTTTTGTTATTTTTCCTAAACTGCACACATCGGCAAAATCCATAGAATCACTTTCAGCAAGTTCTAAAATTTTTGCACCTTCAACAGCATCTAAAAATTCTCCTTTTTCATTTAAAAGTTTTAAGGCATTCCATTGTTTTGGGTTGTGACTTGCAGTTAAAATAATACCGCCATCGGCATGTTCCATTGGTACAGCAACTTCAACGGTTGGCGTTGTTGATAAATCTAAATCAATCACATGAATGCCTAAACCAACCAAAGTATTCATCACTAAATTCTGAATCATTTCACCAGAAATACGGGCATCTCTACCAACAACTACTCTATAATTTTCTTTATTACGTTGTTGTTTTACCCAAACACCATAAGCCGATGCAAATTTAACCGCATCAATGGGTGTTAAATTATCGCCTACTTGTCCGCCAATGGTTCCTCGTATACCCGAAATT
>CAKZQD010000124.1 GCA_937139485.1 uncultured Bacteroidota bacterium
GCCACCACAAAAATATCAGGAACATTAAGTGAAGATGCACTTTCAACAGGGAAATGTATGTCACCGATCGCATCAAACCCATCTGATATGTTTCTTAATTTATGAAGATAATCTTTTAAAGATTCATTTGTGAAGGAAGGTGTATATAAAAGAGATTCTATTATTCCATAAAACGTTTCTCCTAACTTGTATGCTTCACAATGTATATGAGCCAAGTCAGAACAAGAGTCTAGTAGTTCTTCAAGTTCTCTAATGGAATCTTTTGTCTTTTCTTTATAACAGTTCACTCCAAATTCAGAAATACTCTGTATCATCCAGTCTTTTGCTACAATTTGTGCTGTTTCTGAAAGTTTAGATAGCTTTTGAAGAGATTTTTCAGACATTAATTGCAACAACTCTTCTGTGTTTTTAGGCATTTGAAGCGTTTTTACGTGCGTTTCTCTGTTATTTTGTAACGTTTCTTCACTATTCTCAACCGTTCCTACTACTGTTTCTTCGCTAAATTGAAACGTTTCTTCTTGTGTTCCTTCATTAGTCTGAATCGTTCCTGCTTTCGCTTCTTTGTCAGCCTGTAACGTTTCTTTTTCCTCTCCTTTCTTTAGTATACGAAATACCGTAGTTTTAGAAACACCTAATTTAGTTCCTATTTTACTCAATGAGTAGCCTTCTTTTTTTAGCTTATTAGCTTGTTCAAATAATTCTTCCATAATAAATGGTTTTGTTTTAATTAATAATAAATTGCTGCACAATAGAACGATTTTTTGAGTACAAAAAACCGTTCTTTTCTCTAAACACTTCCCACAAAAACTAATTTATAGGAAGTTATTTTACTTGCTATATGAGTAGGTAAAATTGACGTTTTGGGTAGAAATTGATTGAGTTTGTAGAGTTGGTTTTTCGTTCTGCTCTTGTGGCTGCTCACTACGAAAGACTCTATCAAACTCATCTTTTACACCCCAAGTATGAATCATTTTAGCATAGACTTTTTCAGTTGTTTTTATACTACTATGACCTAAGACTTTTTGCACAACATCTATTCTTATACCACTATTTAGGAAAAACGCACCTGCTGTATGCTTCCCAAAGTGTGAGCGCATATATTTATCAATGCTTGCTCTATACATGCAAATTCTAATATTCTGATTGTATTTGTGATTTACCATAGGGGTAATATTGTACTTTAGTTTTTCTAATAGCTTGATAGCCTGTGGCAATAAAGGGATATAGTGTATTCCATCAGTCTTACCTCGTTTCTGTAAAATCCATTCCCAGTCATCAGTTTCACTATAGTTTTTCTTTACATCAAAATCTTTTAGTTCTCCATAGGAAAGTGAAGTATAACATTGTACTAGAAATAAATCTCTAGCTAATTCTAAATGACTTTCTTTCTCTGAAAAAGTTAGCTTTACAAATCTTTCTAGCTCTTCAATATCAAGATATACATAGTCCCTTTTCTTGTGTTTTATACTTAGAGAATATTGAGCTACTGCATCTTTTTCTAGTAGTTCCATAGAATAACCTAGTTTTATGGCTGCTTTTACTTTAGCTAATGATTTCTCTAAGTATTCAGTAGATTTGATTTTTCCACTATTAAGCATAAAGTTTTTAAGTTGCTCCAGATGCTTGTAATTAAAGTGTTTTGCTTCCATATTTACATTCTTGATACTCTTTAGATAAGGAATAAGCCAGTTCTTTTTGAAGTTGGTATAAATAGTTATAGTCCTTGATATAGTTCCTATACTTCGTTTTTCTACCAGTTTATCGTACAAGTCAAGCATTGAAATTTGAGGACTTTCTTTTTTTAGATAAAAATCTGCAACCTCTTGAATATGAGAAATTGAATCTTTATTTTGATTAAATAAACTTGTCAAATCTGCTCTCAAATTATCAAGCGCATCATTGATAGGCTTTGCATTTATTCCTGTGGCGTGGTTACGATTCCAAAACTTTACATTTACTCTTATTCCAGTAGAGTATTTTTTGGAACGCTGACCATTGAAAGAAAGATACCAATACAAAACAGCAAAACCATTTGTATTTTGTTGGTCATTTCTAATTGAAAAAACAACATTCATAAATCTGTTTTTCTTAAACATAATTATTAAAATTTCTAGGTTTATAAATTGATTTGATTGTGAATTATTGGTAGGAGCTGCGAACTCCTACCATTTTTTTTGCCTTATGATTTCTTACCTTTTTTGAATGTTTTGCCTTTGACTTGTTTCCAGTTGTCAATTCTACATTTATCGGAACAGAACTTTTGACGACTGACTTTGTAGATGTATTCGTTGTTACAATGATTACAGTTTTTCGTTCCATTCGTTCCATTCCCTACGATTTTCGTTACTATCGTTTTAGGAGGTTCGTTTTTTTGGTAATTTGTATTACAACCTATTGGATTATTATGTTGTGATGTAGGCTGTAAATTGGTAGGAACGGATTGCGTATTGACGGAAAACGTTCTTGTTGCATCAATAATGCTACTTATTGCGTTGTTCGTATTGACTAATACTAAATCTTTTTCTAGTAAACAGTTACTCAAATAGTAGTAATAAAACCAATATGCGAACACGTTTAGCGTTTCAAAAAGTGCAAATAGAACGGCTGCTATGATTGCCGTTTCCGTTCCTGCTTTTGTCGTTTTTGCTTCTGTTCCTTCATATTTTTCTGATAAATTAGCCAATGATTTTTCCTTTTCGAAAAGAACTTTTTCTAGTGATTGATTAGACTTTTCTAAGTCCTCTCTAGCCTTATTTGCTCTCCAACCTGTTGAGTATTTTTTTAGGGTAGCTGATGAGCTTTCTAATGAAATTTGAATAGTGGCTATTCTTGCATCAAAGGCGTTTTTTAGGCTGTCCGTTTCATTTTGTAAATCGTCATTATTTTGGCTAATTTTGTCAGTTGTTGCTGCATAAAAAACAGCTTGTTTTGCGCTGTACACACTCACAAAAAAAGAAAATAAAGTAGCTACTATGAAAATAGATAGGAATAATTTATTGACTGTTTCTTTTCGTGCAATGGAAGAAAAAACAGAATGACTTGTATTTGACTTTGCTAATTCTATTAGGAAAAGTAAAACCGTCCCTATAATTCCAATGGCTACTCGTTGAAACCAACTTTCAATAGGATAGGCAAATAACATAAGACCAAAAAAAGCAATTACGTAGGATAGAAAATGATAGGAATTTGAGAACCATTTACTAGCCAAAAACAACGGTTTTGCTTGTTGAGCATACGGCTTCGGTTCTAACTTTTCGGCTGCAAAATCGTATATTGCAGTATTACGTATCTTTGATACAGTTTTTGACGTTCCTTTACGGATAATTTGAAAGAAATTCATAGTTAATTATAATTTTAGGTTTATAAATTGGGTTAATTATGATGTTTGGTAGGAGCTGCGAACTCCTACCATTTTATAAAAACGTTCATTACTTTATGTTTTGGGCGTTTTTTTGTTTTTACTGGTTAGAAATTCATTAAAATCTTGGTAAGGAGCATATACTTTTGAATAGTCAAAAACGCCTATTTCTGCAAACTGCTCATTGATTGATGCAAAGGCTTCTTTTCCTGCTGTATCGTTGTCTAGGAAACAAAAAACTCTCGTTTCTAAAGTCATTTTGTCTAGTATATAATCAATTCCTTTTTGTGTATTTGTAGTAGAATTGAGTACTAAAATATTTGCCTTAAACTCTCTCTTATAGTAGGTAATGGCTGACAGAAAATCCATAAAACCCTCAAAGACAATCCAGTCATTAAAGTTTCCTTTTTCTATCGTGGTAATGTCAGAAGACACAAAACACGCTTTAAAAATGCTATTACGGACTGAAAAACCGTTGCTATTGTTTGGAAACCACAAAGAATAATAGTTTTTTCCATTGTGTTCATATTGGACGTATTGTAGATATTCTTTTGCAAGACTTGGACTTATTCCACGCTCTTTTTTTAGGTAGTAATTGAGTGAGTTTATTTGTTTTGGTGTAGCTTCTTTGTGAGCAGGCAATGGCTGTACTTCATTATTTTTGTTTTGAAAAGAAAAATTACTTTCTGTTCCTTCAGAATACTGACCATTAAAGGAAAGCAAAAACTTCATAGCTTCTTTAAAATCCCAGTTTTTCAATTCCTTTACAAGTTCTAATACACGCCACGTTTTGCCACTACTTAAATCTTTTGCTAACCAAATAAGACCGTTACGGTGCTTAAATACTGAAAAACTAGGGCTATTTTTCTCTGTTTTAAAAGGGTTTTCAAAAAGTTTTTTTCCAATTTGATTATAGCCAAAATGTTGTAAAACGGCTCTTAAATCCGTTTCAAAGGCTGTTTGTTTCTGTTGTTCTGAATACATAATTT
>CAKZQD010000125.1 GCA_937139485.1 uncultured Bacteroidota bacterium
TGGCTACGCTAGAAGCTTAATGCCTTTAGAGAAAGTTGGCGATTTTTATGCCATAGGAAGTGATGGAGATACACTTTATTCTTTTCAATATGATAGATATATTCTGACGGATTCTATTAAAATAAATACAGATACTACTTGTAATAGAGAGATTGATTTTTGTGAAACAGAGGATTTGAAAGAGCTTTATAAGCATTTTAATAATCACATTGGAAGAAATTACAGAATGCCAAGTGTTGATTCTCATGTTCTAACTTCTGTGTTTATAGAGTTTTCTATTTCTTTAAAATTGGTAGTAGAAAAAGTTTTTCCATGATATTTGACATGCGAAGGATCCAACAAAACAAAACTCAGTTCATTAACACCATCTTTGTTTTTACTCAGATTAATATCTCTGCAATGAATAGAAGAGGAATAAGCTCCTGTATCTACTTTTACCTCAATATTTTCTAAATTTAAATCCGGAAAATCAAGTCTATCTTTTCGTCCAATTATTTTTATTTCAGATTTATTCATACTAAAATACAATAGGTGGAATTTTTAATTTATTTATGTATTTGGGTTTATTCGCGGTGAGGTACTGTACCACTTTGTGTGATCCAATTAAATATTGATTTACCTCTGAAACATGGCGTTCCAGTGAATCAATATTGGTTTCATCCACAAAAAATATTTGCCTCAAGTGCTTAGTCGATGAAAACAATCCTCCTGATTTTTCTTCCTTTTCGCCCACAGAATTTACAATTTCTGTGGTGTAAAAGAATGCATAGTCGTCTTTTCCAAATTTTTCTTGAACCAATTTGCTTATTTCGTGATTCTCCTTGGAGTATTTACAATAAATTGGACCAATATCAATTCGCTTCAATATTTTTGGTTTTATCGATTCTGCTGCATGATCAATTTCTGTTGCCATTACTTTTAATGGAGAAGAATTATGCGAATTTTTCTTAATTAGTTCTTTAAAAGCATCTAACCCTTCTTTTTGCAAATTTACTGTAGGATTTGTAAACTCAAAAGCCAAAATATAAACGTATGGTCTATTAGTCATACTGTCATAAGAAGCCCAATTGTACAAGTATTTTTTGTGTCCTTGTTTACTTTTTCCAATTTCATGTAAACTTCCTTCTGTAGAAATTCCCATGTAATTTTCTTGAGTAAGTGCCTCTGTATAAGAAATTTTACCAAGTTTTTTTAATAGATGAAGGGGTTGTGCTTTTCGCTCAAACATATAGTCAAGTACTTCTTGCTTGAGAGATTCTTTGCTAGGTAGTTTAGAAAGTACTTTTTCAGAATTTTCTTTTTGACTATCAAGTTTTCTAATTTCCAAGTAATTAGGAAAACTTGAGTCGGTCAAATCAATGGCCATTTTATCCTCTGTATCAAAAAGATATTTTAACCGCAGTATTTCTACTGTATTCAAATATTTTTGAAGAAAATGATCTAAAAACGGAACACCTCCATAAATTGGTAGCACTTCCAGATTCTATTTTTAACGCCAGGCGAATAAAAGTAGGAAATAGTTATGGTATTAGTTATAAAATAAAAGGAAATACGATTTCGCCAAATAAGTTTATTTACGAAAAAAGTAGAGTAGATTATATAGTAGCTTCTTTAAATGCTCAGTTTAATGTTGAACTAGGTCAAAAACCTATAGATACCATAGAAACTTCAACATCAGGAATTATAAATTCTTCATTGTATTTAACTATGCAAGAAGCAAATACAAACCCACTACTAGCTATAGATTTATCTGAAATATATGCTTGGACTATAGATTTCTATAAAATTCAAAAAGGAGATTATTTTAAAATTATTTATACAGAAGAGTTTGTAGAAGGCAATTCTTTGAATGAATTTAAAATAAAAGGAGCTATTTTTTCTCACAGAGGAACAGAAAAAGAAGCTTACTTTTATAAAGGCAAAGATGAGAAAATAGGTCATTTTTATGATGAAAATGGAGATAATATGAAGCAAGCTTTCTTAAAAGCACCAGTAAAATATTCAAGAATTAGTTCTGTTTTTTCTCCAAAAAGATTTCATCCGGTTCAAAAAAGATGGAAAGCACACTTAGGAACAGATTATGCGGCTCCTAGAGGAACACCAATTTATGCAACTGCTGATGGTGTAGTAATAGCATCGCAATTTAAAAAATATAATGGTCATTATGTAAAAGTTAAACATAACGGAATGTATTCTACCCAATATCTTCATATGACCAAAAGAGCAGTAAAAAAAGGAGATTATGTAGCACAAGGGCAAGTAATAGGCTATGTAGGTAGTACTGGTTTGGCAACAGGGCCACATGTTTGTTATAGATTTTGGAAAAATGGAAAACAAGTAGACCCAAACAAGCAAGATTTACCAAAAGCAAAACCAATAGAAGCAAAATATTTAGAAGATTTTCTTGAAAAAATAAAACCGCTCAAGCAAAAAATACAAAAAATTAACAACAACAACAAAGATGAAGTATAATATAATAGCTATTTGTTTTACATTTTTATTTTGCAATGTAATGCTAGCACAAGACCTAACAAAAGCAGAAAAGAAAAGTCTTAAAAAAGAATTGCGCACTTACCTAAAAGACCCTATAAAATTTAAATACCTAAAAGATAATTTAGCTGTAAAAGATGTTATTATTAAAGAGCAGTTAAATGATTTGTCTGAAGTTTCTACAGAAAAAAAAGAACTAAGTGCTCGTTTAAATGCAGCAAGAGATAGTATTGGGTTTTATGAAAATAAATTGGCAAAGTATGTTTCGGCACAAGTTTCTTCTGTATCTTGTAGAGATGATAGTGGTTTAAAATATCGTGTGCAAATTGGCTTATATAAAGACTTTGATATTACTAGTTTTTTTAGCGAAATAAAAGTGTTAAATTTTGAACAAATAGAAGGGGAATTTAGATACACAATAGGAAACTTTACAACAGAAAATGATGCCGAATTGTTTAAGGCAGCAATAAGAAAAATGGGTATAAAAGGAGCATTTGTTTCATATTACCTTGATGGAGAACGCATTCCGAAATAAAAAATAATTCAAAATATATTTAAAGACCATAGATTTCTATGGTCTTTTTTTTAAGCTAAATTTTAACATTTATTAAATATAAAGCCTACCTTTGCAGGCTTAAAAATTAACAATAAAAAAAAACAAATCAATGGAACAATACATGATTTACATGCCGATAGTGGCGGCCATAATTGGTCTAATTTACATGGTAATCAAGAAATCTTGGGTAATGAAACAAGATGCTGGTGACGGTAAAATGAAAGAAATTTCTGACTATATATATGAAGGAGCTTTAGCATTCTTAAATGCAGAATATAGATTACTTGCAATTTTTGTAGTAATAGTGAGTATTGCTTTGGCAGTTGTATCTGTTATAGTACCAACTACACACTGGCTAATAGTTATAGCATTTATTTTTGGTGCTTTCTTTTCTGCATTTGCAGGAAATATGGGTATGAAAATAGCTACACAAACAAATGTAAGAACTACACAAGCAGCTAGAACCAGTTTGCCTGATGCATTAAAAGTTTCTTTTGGTGGTGGTACAGTAATGGGCTTAGGTGTTGCTGGTCTTGCAGTTTTAGGTTTAACAGTATTTTTTATCGTTTTTTATCACTTTTTTATGGGTGGCGAATGGACAAATGTTCACGATATGACTGTTGTATTAGAAACATTAGCAGGTTTTTCTTTAGGTGCTGAATCTATTGCATTGTTTGCAAGAGTAGGAGGTGGTATTTATACAAAAGCAGCAGATGTAGGTGCAGATTTAGTTGGTAAAGTTGAGGCAGGTATTCCTGAAGATGATCCAAGAAACCCAGCAACAATTGCAGATAATGTAGGAGATAATGTTGGTGATGTAGCAGGAATGGGAGCAGATTTATTTGGTTCTTATGTAGCTACAGTTTTAGCTGCAATGGTTTTAGGTAACTATATAATAGATGTAAACGATATTAATATTTTTGTAGGTTTTGGTAAAATGGGGCCTATTTTATTACCAATGGCAATAGCAGGTGTAGGAATCATCATTTCTATGCTTGGAACTATGTTGGTAAGCATTAAAGATAATAGTGCAAAAGCTGCACAAGTAATGGGCGCATTAAACAAAGGAAACTGGTTTTCTATCGCTTTTGTAGCAATTTCTTGTTATGGTTTAGTAACTTGGATGTTGCCAGAAACTATGAAAATTAACTTTTTTGAAGCAGAAGGAAATGTATTAAAAGATATTTCTTCATTAAGAGTATTTGCAGCTACAATTGTAGGATTAATTGTTGGTGGAGTTATTTCTTCGGTAACAGAGTATTATACTGGATTAGGTAAAAAACCTATTTTAAATATTGTAGAAAAATCTGCAACTGGTGCAGGAACAAACATTATTGCTGGTTTAGCAACAGGTATGATTTCTACATTCCCAACTATTATTTTATTTGCTGCTGCAATTTGGGCTTCTTATGCTTTTGCAGGTTTTTATGGTGTAGCTATGGCTGCTTCTGCAATGATGGCAACTACAGCTATGCAGTTGGCAATTGATGCTTTTGGTCCTATTGCAGATAATGCTGGTGGTATTGCAGAAATGAGTGAGCAAGACCCAATAGTAAGAGAAAGAACAGATATTTTAGATACAGTTGGTAATACAACTGCTGCAACAGGAAAAGGTTTTGCAATTGCTTCTGCTGCTTTAACATCTTTAGCTTTATTTGCTGCTTATGTTACGTTTACAGGAATAGATGGTATTAATATTTTCAAAGCACCAGTACTTGCAATGTTATTTATTGGAGGAATGGTTCCAGTTGTATTTTCTGCTTTGGCTATGAACGCAGTAGGAAAAGCTGCAATGGAAATGGTTTACGAAGTAAGACGTCAGTTTAAAGAAATTTCTGGAATTATGGAAGGTACTGGGAAACCAGAATATGATAAATGTGTAGCTATTTCTACTCAAGCTTCTTTGAAAGAAATGATGTTACCAGGAATTTTAACAATTGGTTTTCCTTTAGTAATTACTTTTTTACCAATGCTTTTTGGTATGAACAAATTAATGATTGCTGAAATGCTAGGTGGATACATGGCAGGTGTTACTGTAAGTGGTGTTTTGTGGGCTATTTTCCAAAACAACGCTGGTGGTGCTTGGGATAATGCTAAAAAATCTTTTGAAGCAGGTGTTATGATTAATGGCGAAATGACTTATAAAGGTTCTGAAGCTCACGAAGCTGCAATTACTGGAGATACAGTTGGAGATCCATTTAAAGATACTTCTGGTCCTTCTATGAATATTCTAATTAAATTAACTTGTCTTATTGGATTAGTTATTGCGCCAATTTTAGGAGCTGGAAATGAAGATGGAAGCCATTCTGAGCACAACAATGCTAAAACTGAGCAAACAGTAGCATCGCCTGTTAAAGCTAAATCAGAAAAAGATGAAAGACTAGATGCAAACAACAATTATATTAGTGAAGTTGGTGAATCTACAGAATTTAAATTGCCAAACGGTGAAATGATAAAAGCTGGTAGTAATTCTACTGAATCTAAGTTGGTTCAATTTTTAAGTAATGGAAAAATTAACAATGAAGATAAGTCTAAAGGATGGATAACTATGGATAGAGTTTTTTTTAAAACAGGTTCTGCAGTAGTAATGGATGAGTCTTATGATCAGTTGAAAAATATTTATATTATTTTAAAATCTTTTCCAAAAGCAAAAGTTAAATTTGGTGCTTATACAGACAATACTGGAAAATCTGAGTTTAATTTATCTATTTCTGAAAAAAGAGCATATTCTGTTTTAGACTTTTATAAAAGTAATGGTTTTGATGTAAATAGATTGGTAGCAGAAGGGTATGGAAGTGAGCATCCAATTTGTAAGGCAAATAACACTGAAATTTGCAAAGCAAAAAATAGAAGAGTAGATATTAAAGTAACTTCTATTTAATAAAGAAAAAAAATGAATTATAAGCCCGATACAATTTTGTATCGGGCTTATTTTTTTAATTATATTTGAATAATGAAGCTTTCTAAAATAACCAATAGTTTAATTCTAAGTATTGCAATAGTTACCATTTTAATTTTTGGGAAAGATATTATTTTACCATTGGCAATTTCTTTTTTAATTTCATTTGTTATAAACGAATTTGAAGCATTACTAACTAAAATTAAAATTGGTACATTTTCACTTCCTAAGTGCTTAGTGCATGCATTAGCGTTTAGTTTAATTGTGTTTTCTTTATTTCTATTTGGAAATTTATTATACAATAATATTCAGAATATTTCAGAGGTAATACCTGTTTATCAAGCTAACATTTCTAAATTAATTTCAAGTCTTACTTTTTTAGAGAAATTTGATATAAAACTATTGTCAAAAGAGTGGTTAAATGCTGCTGCTATAACGTCTTTTGTAAGCGTAATTTTAGATTCTTTAAGTGGTATATTAAGTAATTCATTTCTTATTTTATTATACCTAGTTTTTATTCGCTTAGAAAGCACTTTTTTTTCTAAAAAGCTTATATTAATTTCTTCAGGAGAAAAAGAATATGAAGGTGTGAGATTTATTATTGACAATATAAATGCTTCAATGAGCAGATATATAGGTTTAAAAACAATAACTAGTTTAAGTACTGGTTTTCTAAGTTTTATTATTCTTACAATATTGAATGTAGATTTTGCATTTTTCTGGGCATTTTTAATTTTTGTTCTAAATTATATTCCTACTATTGGGTCTTTAATAGCTACATTGTTTCCTTTTGGTATTGCTATTTTGCAGTTTGGAAGTTTAAACATTCCAATTATTGTTTTAGTTTCAATAAGTAGTATTCAGTTTTTGGTTGGTAATGTTATTGAGCCTAAATTAATGGGTAATTCACTCAATGTTAGCCCATTGGTGGTTTTAATTTCTTTAGCGTTTTGGGGTTCTATTTGGGGTGTTACGGGTATGGTTTTAAGTGTGCCAATTACTATAATGATAATTATTGTTTGCTCTCAATTTGAGTCTTTGCAATGGCTATCTATACTTTTATCTGAAAATGGTAAATTACTAAAGAAATAAAAGCCTTTATTCATTTTTAATAAACCTGATAGCTTGATTGCCTTCAATTTTTATAAAATATATTCCATTTGATAAAGAAGAAATGTTTATAATTTCTTGTTTATTTTTTTGCCATTTTTGCTGAATTACTTTTTCTCCAAGAAGGCTGTATACGCTTATCTCATTTCCAATAATACTTTTTTCATATTTGTTGATTATTTGAATATAATCCTGCCCTGGATTTGGGAATAAAATTAGACCGTTTTTTTCTTGAGCTAAATTATGAATAGATGTCAAAGTATCTCCATTAGATTTATTGAAAGTAGGTGTTTTAATTTTAAAAGCTCCAGTTCCATTTGGAAATCTAGAATATGATAAATCTCTTTCCTGGTAAGGATATGTAATTTGATCTATAATGTTTCCAGAAGGATTTACTAAGTATAAAGATTCTCCATTTCTTTTTAGAGAAAAATTTGTATGATTTTGTCCTTGAGCTAAGTCTTTATCTGCCCAAAAAATAGTATAGCCATCTACTTCTATGTTTTGTGCAGGAATTAGCCATTTTGTTAGCGTATCTTTATTGTCCGATAAATAATAACCCGTCAAATCAATGGCGTTTTCGGTATTATTATATAATTCAATCCAATCATCTGATTCTGCTGCTTCATCATATTGCGTACTTTCATTACTGGCTTGTAATTCATTGATAACTACATCTCCAGAAACTCCCAGACTATAAAATTCATATTCTGCTCTTTTAGGAGAAAAAACACCCGCATCTGTGTTTTCTGCCCAAATATAATACTCTACATCGGCATATTCTACATTTATTGATGCTGTATATGTACTTCCAGAATTTGTCATTACTACTTTTTTAAATTTTTCTTTTGGTCCAAATCTATAGCCTAAGTAAGCATAGTTTGCATTTGAAATTTCTGCAGTAAATGTAACTGAAGAATTAGATTTTACAATTTCTGGGCTTGTTTCTATAGTAGCAATTTCTGGAGCTATTTTTAAGAAATCAGCTTGATTGTTCAAAAATGTAATTCTATCTTCCATTAATTCTTTTATTCCTATTACACCAGAAACTGTACTTGAAACATTTTGATTAAAATCTGAATAAGAATAAAAAGGATTCGGATCGTTATTTACTTCATTGTCTATCAGCGACCTTATATCTGAAATTCTTGAAGAATATAAATCATTGCTAAAATTTTCTTCAAAAATAGTTTTCATTTTGGCAATGTACATTTTTTTGTATCTATTGTTGGCAAACGGAATGTTTAATATTGGATAGTTTGTGTTTGTAGCATTATGCCAAGGGCTTAATTCTTTAAGTTCGGTGGGCGTAAGTGTAGTGGGTCCTCCACCAGTAAAAGAACCAAAACTTTGATTCAAATCCCATAATATTGGATTAAATCTATCTGTACCGTCTTTATATATTAAAAAATTATGCGGCGGACCAAGTGGCGAATCTAAATTCACCATTACATTATCAAGTGCCAGCATCCATAAAAGTCTATCAATATAAATGGCATTTTCAATATCATTTGTATAATTATTAAAAGTATCTAAAGCAGCAATAAGTTCATTCCAATCGTTTGAATTATTGGATTGAATAGCATAATATTGTTCATAACAAGCTTGGTTTGTACCTAAATAACCCCAAACTTTTGGTGGGCCTCCTGCACAGCCAGCTGGAGCTGCGCCTGGAGAAAAGTCTCCTTCAAAAAATGGCCCGTTAGATTTGAAGTAATGCCTTTCTGCAAATGCGGCATTTGTAGATTCATCATTTACATAAAGTCCTATATAAGTTCCATTAACGCTCAGTCTTACAAAATTTGACATTGAGGCAGGCATGTATTTTCGTGCTATTTCATAAGACAAAACTTCTCTTACAACAGATGGATCTCTGAAAATATTTGAAAGTTTTAGTACATTTCTGCCCTCCATGTTTTGTTTTCCTTTAACAAAATCTAGCTTTATGTTAAATGGATTTTTTGCATTTGATGCATCATAAGAACTGTTTCCTTTGTATCTTACTCCTACAGAATCAAACTGTACACCATTAATAACTACCTCAGCTATTAATCTAAAGCTACTACCAGCATTATAGTAAGAATCTAAGATGTCATCCCAATTATTTTGAGCAAATGTAATGTCAATAGTATCAATTTTATTTATTTCTAAAAAATTTTGAGAAATTAAATTTTTAGTAAAAAAAACAATTGAAATAAGGATTATGATTTTTTTCATTTGGAATTATTTGTAGTAAATATACAAATAATAATAATTTCATTAGCTTATTAAATTACGAAGTGAACATAATTTTATACAGTAATCTTTTTTACATTAACAATATAAAAGAACTATTTTGTTTATTCGTAATTATGCAGTATATATTTACAATATGAATATAGAATTTTTAGAAAACTGGAAGTCACAGACAAAAAAAGGTTTAATAACTTTATTGGTTTTAAAAATTATTAAAACAAAATCTTGCTATGGTGGTGAAATAATTAAAGAAATTAAAGCAAATTTTGGATTTGAAATAGCAGAAGGTACTTTGTATCCTATTTTGAAAAAACTAAAAATGCAAAAATTAGTAATGACAAATTGGAAAACAGAAGAGAATGATATTGGCGCGCCAAAAAAATTCTATATGCTTACAGGCGAAGGGCGTGTAATGCTTAGAAATATGGATGAATTTTGGTCAAATCTAAATTCATCAATGTATGCAGTTGCTTCTTAAATTTTAGGAAACTTCATTTTATAATCTATATTTACTTTTCCTTCAGAAATTCTATTTAATCTTTTCTTTAATAGTTTCTTTTTTAATGGTTTTAAGTGGTCGGTAAACAAAACTCCTTCAATATGATCATATTCGTGTTGAATAACTCTTGCTGTTAATCCACTAAAAGATTTTGTATGCTCTTTCCAATTAGCATCTCTATATTTTATAGTAATATTTGGTTTTCTAAATACTTTTTCTCTTATTTGAGGTATACTTAAACAACCCTCTTCAAAAGCCCATTCTTCTCCAGATTCTTCTATAATTTCTGCATTTATAAAAGTTTCTCTGACACCTATTTCGTCTGTTTCGTCATCATCTTCAAGCATTATTTCACTATCAATAATAAATAATCGTATTGGCAAGCCAATTTGTGGCGCTGCTAAACCAACACCAGAAGCTCGTTCCATGGTCTCTTCCATATTTTGAATTAGTACATCTAAATTTGGATAATCTTTTTTAATGTCTTCACATTCTTTTTTTAAAACACTGTCGCCAAAAGCAACTATAGGTAAAATCATAATTTTAAATATTGCTGTTCATATAAGATTGTAAAATAAGTGTTGCACTTATTTCATCAATCAATTCTTTTTGTTTTCTTTTCTTTTTTTTCATACCACTCATTAGCATAGATTGTTTCGCCATTTTTGAAGTAAAGCGTTCATCTACCCAAACTATTGGTGTTTTAGGGAGTAATTTTTTTAGTTTTTCAGCAAAAATTTCTATTTCTTTAGCTATTTCTGTTTTAGAATTGTCTAAATTTTTAGATTCGCCTATTACAATAGTTTCTATATCTTCTTTTTGTGAATATTCTAAAATAAACTTAAAAATATTTTTTGTAAGAATTGTTTCTAAACCTGTTGCAATAATTTTTAAAGGATCTGAAACGGCAAAGCCTGTTCTTTTACCACCATAATCTATTGCTAAAATTCTTCCCATGCTGTAAAATTACTCAAAAAAAAAGATTGTTCTACTTTGCAGAACAATCTTTTAAATATTTTAAGAGAAATAAAATTTATTATTTCATTAATTCTTTTGCTTCGTTAGCCCAGTTCATCCATTCTTCTGGAGAAGTCATAGCATCACCGTGCTTTTCTTCTAGTTTTTCTGCGCTTTCTACAGTAATTGCAGCCATATCAGCATAAGTAAAAATACCCATTGCATTCAATCTTTTTTCAAAAGCTGGACCTATTCCATTGATTTTTTTCAAATCATCACCTTTTTTAGTAGATTTTTTTGCAGCAGCTTTTTTAGGCTTTGCATCAGCAACTTCTTCTTTAGCTGGCTTTTCAGTTTTTACTGCAGCAGCTTTAGTTTCAGTTTTTTTTGCTTTCGCTTTTGGTTTTTCTTCTACCATTGCATCTAAAGGTAAAACAGATATGTATTTTCTGTTTTTCTTTTTAGTTACAAATGTTACAACACCTTCTATTTTTGCAAAAATTGTATGATCTTTACCCATACCTACATTTTCACCTGGGTGAAAAGATGTACCTCTTTGTCTTACTATAATATTACCTGGTATAGCTGTTTGCCCACCGTAAATTTTAACTCCTAGACGTTTCGATTCTGATTCTCTACCGTTTCTCGAACTACCTTGACCTTTCTTATGTGCCATTTCTTTATTTTTTTATACTCTTATGAAATAGAATCAATAGACAATTTTGTTAAATATTGTCTGTGACCATTCTTTACTTGATATCCTTTTCTTCTCTTTTTCTTGAAAACAATTACTTTGTCTCCCTTCATTTGACTTAGGATAGTTGCTTTTACTTTAGTTTTTAAACTTGGAGTTCCTACAGATATTTTATCTCCATCTGCTGTTAATAACACTTCAGAAAACTCTACTTTGTCGCCTTGCTTACCTTCTAATCGGTTTACAAAGATTTCTCTTCCTGCTTCAACTTTGAACTGTTGTCCTGCTATTTCTACTATTGCGTACATTAATTATTAATTTTGGATTGCAAAGGTAAGTTATATTTTTAGAAAACTAAAACTATTTATCAATAATTTTACATCTTCGTTGATAAATGAGTTTTTCAAATTATTTCTTTTGCATTTCTTATCACAAATATAATTATAATAAAATCGTTTTGTGTATAATGTCTTAATTTTACACTACTTATTAAAGTATGGTGTTTAAATTTTCGAATTATATTCTTTTTTTTGTTTTCGCTTTGAGTTTTATTAATATCAAAGCACAAAACTTATCTAATTTTAGAATAAATACTTTTAGCACAAATAATGATACTATATATATAGATAGCAATGCTATAATTTTGAGTTCTGTAAAAGTTTTTGATTTAAACAATAATATTGTTAATGCCAATGTTTATAAAATTAACGAATTTAGATCTTTTTTGTATTGGAAAGAAAAGCCTAATTCAGATTCTATAAAAATGGAATATAGAATTTATCCTTATCAGTTTTCGAAACGTGTTTTTACTAATGACTACAATAAGTATAAAAATTATAAAAACAATGTCGGTTTTTTAATTAATACAAATATTGAAGATAATGGACGAACAGAAAGTGGTTTTATTGATTTTGGTAAACTTTCTTATGATGGAGATTTTTCTAGAGGAGTTAGTTTTGGAAATGGGCAAAGTTTAAACTTAAACTCAAGCTTTAATTTACAAATAGCAGGTAATTTAACTAAAGATATTGAAATAAAGGCAGCTATTACAGACAACAATATTCCTATTCAGCCAGAAGGAAATACGGCAAATATTCAAGATTTTGATAAGGTTTTTATACAACTAGCATATAAAAAGCATTACCTAAAATTAGGCGATTTTGATATTAAAAGCCCAGAATCTTATTTTATGCGTTTTCAAAAAAATCTTCAAGGTTTATCTTATTGGGGAAAACAAAATATTGGAAATAAATACGCTTTAAATGCAATGGCAAATATTTCTATAACAAGAGGAACTTATACACTTCAAAATATTGTTGCCGAAGAAGGAAATCAAGGACCATATAAATTAGTTGGTGCAAATGGTGAAACGTTTATTATAGTTTTAAGTGGTTCTGAACGCATTTTTATAGACGGCGAATTATTGCAAAGAGGAGCAAACAAGGACTATACTATAGATTATAATTTAGGTGAAATTAGATTTACGGCAAAGCGTTTAATAACTAAAAATTTAAGAATTAAAACTGAATTTGAATATTCTGCGAATAATTATTTTAGGTATATGTATCATGTAAATGCTGGAATTTCTAATAAAATATGGGCTTTTGATGCTAATTTTTATTCAGAACAAGATGTAAAAAACCAGGCAATAAATCAAGATTTATCTCAAGATGCCAAGAATGTATTAATAAATGCTGGCGATAGTCTAAACAATGCTTTTGTTTCTGGTGTAAATGCTTCTAGCTTTGACAATAATAGGGTATTGTATGAAAAAATAGATACGGTTTTAAATGGAAATTTGGTTTCTTACTATAAATATGCAACAGATTCTACCAAACAACTTTATGCTTTAAATTTTACTTTTTTAGGCGAAGGAAAAGGAAATTATTTGCCCATTCAATCTGTTGCAAATGGACGTGTTTATGCTTGGAATGCTCCTCAAACAGGAAATATACTTCAAGGTAGTTATGAACCAATTGTACTTTTAGTTTCTCCTAAGCAAAAACAGCTTTTAACTACTCGTTTT
>CAKZQD010000126.1 GCA_937139485.1 uncultured Bacteroidota bacterium
TTAGCAAATAAATCACAGATAGAAAGTCCGCGAGGGCTTTCGTAAACTGGCTAGAATTAGCAATTAATTTTATACGGTGTTGTAACACGTTTTTTATTTCATAAAGTTAAAAATTCCATCTATAATTCCGCCACTACTTGAATGATCTCCTTTTTCTCTTGTTTGAATCCAAACTTTTCCTTTTCCAGTTATAGCAAATAAAAAACCTTCTCCACTTGTTATAAGTTCTTTAACTCCTCTTGAGATTGTTTTGATTTCTAGTTTGTCTTCAAATGCGATTAGAGCATCTTCATCGATGAATATGGGTTTTTCAGAATCGATTTCTTGCTCAATAATTTTCCCATAACCTTTCAGAAACAGTTTTCCATTCCCATTAGTTTTTAATTTCAATCCATCATTAAGTGTGCTTTTCCAATCTTTTTTTTCCAATTTAATTTCTAAATCAATTGTTCTCGCAAAATGTAAGTTTGGCTCAAATAAAATTGGATTTTCTTTAAAAATATCAATACTAAAAATTTCTGAATTGTCTTTGGTTGATAAAGCCATTTTCAGATTTTCTTTTGCTGTATAAATATTATATGTTAAACTTTTTCCTCCGAATATTTTAGCAATCCAATTTTTATAGTTTTTAGCCTCAATTTTATTTTCAAAAGAGTACTCTCCGTTACAGTAGATTAAACTTCCTTTTTCAGTGATTAGTTTTTCGTTTTCATTAAATTCAATTGCTAAATATGAACTTGGATATTCTGATATTTTAAATTTCATATCTATTTGACGTAGTTTTGCTATATGTGTTACAACGTATGAATAAACGCAACTTTCAAATTTTAAAACTTGCGTTTATTTTTACAATACAATCCAAATATAAATAATGTTTTTCATTTATGCTGATTTATTTTGGTTGATTTTATTGAATTGTAGCCTTTTTTTTACTTTTTTTTGATTTTTTATACTCCTTTTCCCTTGGTATTAATGACTTATAGCTTAGCCGTTTCGGAACCGTTATGATACGGCTAATTTCATTTGCGTTAAGGATAGCAGCGGCATCCTTTTTTGTTTTTCTCAAAAAAGATAGAGCGAATAGCCTGATAAAACGCCCAAAAATTAAAAAATCAAAATTTCCAACTCTCAAATGACATAAAGTGACTTACTTTAAGAGTGGTTGGCAGGGATGCCAACCACAGGAGAACGCCAAAACTTACTCTTTGTATCCAAAAAATTTACTTTTTACTAATTACTAAATACTCAGTACTTTTGTACAATGCAAAAACAATATTTAGACGCCAATAAAGACAAATTTTTGAATGAACTTTTGGAGTTGCTCAAAATTCCATCGGTGAGTGCTGACCCTGCTTATGCCAAAGATGTGCATAAAGCGGCTGCTTGGATTGCTGAAAAACTAAATTCTGCTGGTGCTGATAATGTTTCTGTAAACGAAACGGCTGGTTATCCAATTATTTATGGCGACAAGATTTTTGATGAAAAATTACCGACTATTTTGGTTTACGGACACTACGATGTGCAACCTGCAGACCCGATAGAACTTTGGGATTCGCCACCTTTTGAGCCGGTGATAAAAGATGAAAAAATATACGCCAGAGGTGCTTCTGACGATAAAGGGCAAATGTATATGCATATAAAAGCCTTTGAAATGATGATGGAAACGGATACTTTGGCTTGCAATGTGAAGTTTTTGATTGAGGGCGAAGAGGAAGTTGGTTCGGCAAATTTGGAGACTTTTGTACGAGCAAATACCGAAAAATTGGCTTGCGATATTGTGCTGGTTTCTGATACGGGAATGATAGCCAACGATGTGCCTACAATAACGACTGGAATAAGAGGAATGAGTTATGTGGAAGTGGAAGTATCTGGTCCAAACAGAGATTTGCACTCGGGAATGTATGGCGGTGCGGTGGCAAATCCACTGAATATATTGAGTAAAATGATAGCTTCGCTGCACAACGAAAAAGGTGAAATAACGATTCCTGGTTTTTATGATAATGTAGAAGATGTTTCTGCAGAAGAGCGTGCTAAAATAGCTGCTGCGCCGTTTAGTTTGACGGAATATAAAGATCATTTGGACATTAATGCCGTTTATGGCGAAGATGGTTTTTCTACTTTGGAGCGGGTTTCTATACGCCCAACGCTAGACGTAAACGGAATGTGGGGCGGATATATAGGCGATGGTGCGAAAACGGTTTTACCTTCTAAGGCGAATGCGAAAATTTCTATGCGTTTAGTTCCAAATCAAAATCCTGAGCGTATTACAAAGTTGTTTCAAACACATTTTGAAAGCATAGCTCCTGAAAGTGTAAAAGTGCACGTAACGCCGCATCACGGTGGTGAACCTGCGGTAACGCCTACAGATTCTATTGCATATAAAGCAGCTGAAAAAGCTTTGTTTGATACTTTTGGTAAAAAAGCTATTCCGCTAAGATGTGGTGGTTCTATTCCTATTGTGACTTTGTTTGAAAAAGTTTTAGGTAGAAAAACGGTTTTGATGGGCTTTGGTTTGGATAGCGATGCGATACATTCGCCAAACGAACATTATGGTTTGTTTAACTACTATAAAGGCATTGAAACGATTCCATATTTTTATAAGCATTTTGCTGAACTTAGTTCTTAGTTAATTGTTAAATAGTTTATAGTTGTGATATTCCAATTCTACAACTGCTGTCATATCGAACATAGTGAAATATCTACCTTGATTGATTAGTTGCTTCTAAAACTTATTCTTGAATTAATTTAGTGCTACTAATACACAAATTGTTTTCTTGGATTTCAACTTTATTCAAAATATATTAAAGCTTATATTATGTTATCAAAAGAAATTTTATGAAAAACGATTGAGAATTTACCCAGTGAATTTTCTATTGATGAATTGATAGAAAGACTCATTTTTATAGAGAAAGTAGAAGAAGGTTTGGCTCAAGCTGATGCTGGCGAAATTGTTTCTAATGATGATGTAAAAAATATGATGCTTAAATGGTCGAAATAACTTGGACGAAAATATTTTTAACCACAAAGGCACTAAGAAGCACAAAGGTTTAACATATAATATCAATCACCGTCACTCAGAGTGAGGCACGAACGAAGAGTCCCATTCAAATGTTAAGGAGGAAATAATAAATCTCAACAATTCTTTTTCTAAATAAATTTACTACTTTTATATTATGCTATTTTTTCCTTATAAAAAACTCGTCATAAAGACACAAATGAATTCCAAAAAAATTTTTAATGCTTTTGATAAGGTTACTTTTATAGATGTTTGGTTTGAAGAAAATCACAAAGCTTTTTTTTGGGGATCTTTAAGTCCTGAATCAAATAAATTTAAATTGAAGCTAAATGATAACACTACAATGTTATCATACATTATAAAAGTTAAAATTGATGAAAAAGCTAAATCTTCAAATCTAATTATTTCAATTCGTTGGTCAATGTTTCAAATGATTATTTTTTCTTACTTCTTTTTTATAGAAATCATTATGATTTTAGGTTTTATTCTTATGATTTTACTATCATTTGACCCAAAAGGAATTTTAATGGGAATAATTTTACTGACAACTTTCTTCTTTTTTAATATAGGATTATCTAAAAAACTCCGTTTCAAAGTAAAACAAGAATCTATTATTAGAAAATTATTAAAACTAACAAATGGAAAAATTGTTTTTACAAATAAATATTAGTGCAAAAAATCATAATAATAGGAAATCCTGGAAACGGAAAATCTACTTTAGCTTGAAAGCTTGGCGAAAAACTAAAACTTCCTGTTTATCATTTAGACAGTTTGTTTTTTGAACCAAATTGGATCATTAGAAATAGAGCAGATTTTGATAATGACTTGAATAAAATTTTAGAAAACGATGCTTGGATTATAGATGGAAATTATGGTAGAACGATGCCTGCCCGAATCGAAAAAGCGGATACTATTATTTTATTAAAAGGTTCATCTTTGAAATGTGTTTACCGAGTTTTGAAAAGACGTATTCAATACCACAATAAAACCAGAGAAGATATGGCTGCTGGCTGCAATGAAAAAATGGACTTTGAGTTTTTGAATTATGTAGCTAGTTTCAATAAAGTGAAATTGCCTAAGATTATGAAACGACTTGAAAATTTAGATGATTCAAAACAAGTTTTTATCTTTGAGAACGATAAAGAAGTTGAAGGATTTTTGAAGAGTTTGTAGTTTCCGCAGATGTCATATTGAACACTGTGAGATAGCTACCTTTGTAGAAATAAAAGCAGGTGAAATAACAACAGATTGCTTCTCACGCTTTGGCGTGATCGCAATGACGGAAAAACCAAAAAGAAAAAATGAAACTAATAGAAGAACAAAATTTTGATGATAAAGATTTTTCCATTTCGCGTTTAGAAATTGCAGAATATGATTCTTGTGGTTTTACATATTGTAATTTTGCAGATACCAATTTGTCGCATATAAAATTTATAGATTGTAGCTTTACGAACTGTAATTTATCTAATATTATATTGTCTGATACCGCTTTAAAAACCGTTGAATTTACGAATTGTAAAATGCTTGGTTTACAGTTTAATTATTGCAATTCGTTTCTTTTTGAAGTTCATTTTGATGATTGTATGCTAAACTTATCTTCTTTTTATGCGCTCAACTTAAAAAAATCTAGTTTCAAAAACTGTAGCTTACAAGAAGTAGATTTTACGGAAGCCAATTTATCTGGAGTAAATTTTAATGACTGCAATTTAAACCAAGCTATTTTTATGCAGACAAATATTGAAAAAACCGACTTTAGAACTGCTGGAAACTTCACGATAGATTTAACAAAAAACAAATGCAAAAAAGCAAAATTTTCTAAAGAGAACTTGGCTGGTTTATTAGTAAATTTTGGTATTGTGATTGAATGAAATCTGTTGATATTGTTGGTAAAAAAATCCAATAATTAATAGAAAAAACATAATTGCTCAAAAGCCAAAAACATTTTTATACCTTTGAAAAGATTATGAAAAATGCGATAATTACTTTAAGCTTGGTTTGTTTTACTTTGAGCACTTTTGCCCAAAACACTTCTGAACTATCAAAAAAAGAATACAATAAAAAAGTATTTCTTCGACAGAAAAACACGATAAGTTTTTCACCTTTTAATTTGGCTTTTAGACAGATCGTAATAAGCTATGAAAGGAAATTTGGAAACAAGAATAGTTTTGTGCTTCAAAATTCGTTTAAAATACCTAATACGTCTAAAAAGACAAATTATCCAAGCAGGTTTTCTTCAAGTTTTAAATTCAATTCAGAAATTCAATATAGAAGATATTTGACTTATTTTCAGCTAAGAAAAAATAAATTTCCAGATACAAAAAATGCTTTTGGAGTCTATTTAGCGCCATTAGTTGGATACGAATATGGCGAGCAGCATTACAGAAGTGTAGAAAACGAATATTCTGGACTAGGTACTTTCAACTATTCCGCAGATAAATTTTTTAATGCCCTTCAAGGTGGATTACTAGCAGGAGTAAACTTTGATATTATTTATGGAAAACTTTCTGTACAATTGTATGTTGGAGCCGCATACAAACATAGTTGGGTAATTCATAACCAGTCTCATTTTGGTGTAAATACTTACTATAGTATGAAACCAGGAATAATGGCTTATGCATATACTGGTTTTATTCCTAAAATAAATTTTCAATTAGGTTTTAATTTCTAGATTATAGAAAACTAAGTTTTCAGTATCTTTGCACTATGAAATTACTTGGAAACATTATTTGGCTCATCTTTGGTGGCTTTTTTACCGCTTTAGAATATTTTGCTGCAGGCATTG
>CAKZQD010000127.1 GCA_937139485.1 uncultured Bacteroidota bacterium
ACTTAGTAATTTCATATTAAACTCCCATCCAAAAAATATAGCAGGTAAAAATAAAAAGCAAATAAAAAAAACTATTGACGTTATTGCTGCAATAAATTTTTTTCTATAAATAAAATAAGGAATTACTGCAATAGGTAGAATTTTTATTATCGCTCCTAGTGCTAAAATAAATCCACTTTTCCAATTCTTTTTATCATTTGCTAAATCAAATGCCTCCAAACAGATAAAAACTAAAAATATAGTCATTTGACTCATTTCGTAATTATGCAAAACAAACCTTATGTTAAATAAGATAACAAAGAAACCAAAAAGCCATAGTTTTTTTTTAGATAAAGATAATTCTAAGGTGTATTTTTTTATTATTCTCCAAATTTTATAAAGAAAAAACAGATTTAAAATAAGCCAAAAAATTTGTGGTAAAGGTTCGTTTATGTATGTTAGAGGTATTAAAATTGTGGCAAAAAATGGGCTATAAGAGTATCCACAAGCATCATTTCCTTTTGTGGGAATCCATACATTGTAACAACTTTTAGATTCACTTAGCAATTCTGCTGCACCTAAATATATTCTAAAATCACCACCAGATCTACTTTGATTTATAATGTATAGTAAGATTACAATTGCTAAAAGAACTTTAAAAATAAGAGTTTTATGTTTTAGCATTTATTCAAGTTTAAGACAATAAATTTATAAGTAAGTACACTAACAAATATGGATTATTAAAAAAGCCTTACAAAATGTAAGGCTTTTTTAAAGTCGGGGAGGCAGGATTCGAACCTGCGACCCCCTGGTCCCAAACCAGGTGCGCTAACCGGACTGCGCTACACCCCGAGTATCATTTTAAAGAGTTGATTCTCTTTGCTTATTTTTATAAGCGATTGCAAATATCTAACTATTTTTTTTAGAAAACAATAATACTTGCAATTATTATTTTATTAAAGCGGAGAGAGGGGGATTCGAACCCCCGGTACGGTTCACCCGTACGTCAGTTTAGCAAACTGGTGGTTTCAGCCACTCACCCATCCCTCCAATAGTCCTTTTTTATAAGAACGGAGCGCAAATATAATGAAATAGTTATTTAAAATACAAGTTAAAATTAAAAATTCATTCTATTTCTGCACTTCATTTATTTATCCAATGTTCATTTGGATTTTCTTTTGAATATCTTCTACGTTGTCTTTAAAATCAATATCGGTATCTAATAGGTTTTGAATTGCTTGGCAAGAGTGAATTACAGTACTGTGATCTCTGCCGCCAAAATGTTTTCCAATTATTTTTAAAGAGTTTTTTGTAAAGTTTTTTGCTAAGTACATAGAAAGTTGTCTTGCTTGTACAATAGCTCTTTTTCTGGTTTTTTCTTTTAATTTATCTAACGGCACGTTAAAATACTCACAAACAGTTTTTTGAATGTAGTCTATAGATACTTCTCTTGATACGCTTTTTACAAAGTTTTTAATAATTTTCTTTGCAAGTTCTAAGTCAATTTCTTTTTTATTTAAAGATGATTGAGCTAGTAAAGAGATTAAGGCTCCTTCTAGTTCTCGGATATTTGTATTTATATTGTATGCTACAAATTCTACAACTTCTTTTGGAAGCTCTATTCCGTCAGAATACATTTTCTTTTCTAGTATTGCAATTCTCGTTTCAAAATCTGGTGTTTGTACATCTGCGCTTAAACCCCATTTAAACCTTGACAACAATCTTTCTTCCATTCCTTCCAAATCTCTTGGTGGGCGGTCTGAAGTTAAGATAAGTTGTTTTCCGTTTTGGTGTAAGTGGTTAAATATGTGAAAGAAAATATCTTGTGTTTTTTGTTTGTTGGCAAAAAACTGAATATCATCTACAATGAGTACATCTATTAATTGATAAAAGTGTACAAAATCATTAACGGCATTGTTTTTAATGGCATCTATAAATTGATTTGTAAATTTTTCTGAAGAAACATATAGAACAGTTTTTCCGTTAAAAGTTTTTTTAATTTCAGAACCAATAGCTTGTGCTAAGTGTGTTTTTCCTAAGCCTACACCGCCCCATATTACTAAAGGGTTAAATGCTGTTCCAGATGGTTTTTGTGCTACTGCGTAACCTGCAGATCTTGCCAATCTATTACAGTCTCCTTCTATAAAGTTTTCAAACTGATAGTTTGAGTTTAATTGAGGATCTATGTTTATTTTCTTTAAACCCGGAATAATAAAAGGGTTCATAATGTTTTTACCAACTACTAAAGGTATAGAAGTGTCTGGGTTGTCATTTGAACCTGTGTTGTAATTTGGGTATTCTATTGTAAATGGTCCTGATGTGGGATTGCTGTTTTCTACAACAATTCTATATTCTAATCTTGCCTCTGGACCTAATTCTCTTTGAATAGTCTTTCTCAACAAATCAACATAATGTTCTTCAAGCCATTCATAAAAAAATTGACTTGGAACTTGAATTGTAATTACATTTTCTTTTAAGGCTACAGGAATTATAGGTTCAAACCATGTTTTAAAACTTTGGATACTTACATTGTCTTGTATAATTTTGAGGGCGTTTCCCCATACTGTATCATAGTTTTTTTTCATAGTAATAGTAGGTGTTTATTATTTTAATCAGGAATGTAAAAATGCAGCTAAAAATGTTTAAAAAAAAACTATTTTACTATTGTTTTTTTAGAAAAAATTACAGGTGCTTGTTTTTTTCTATTTTTCTTTAAATTCTTTTCAAAATAAATTTCTAACCTGCCTAATAATATACCTGCCCAGCCTACTTGATTTATTGCTACTACTGCATTGTCTAAGTTATTGACTTTCATAGGTTCGTCTAAAAAACTATGTGTATGACCGCCCAAAATTAAGTCAATATTCTGAGAATTTTTTGCTAATTTGACATCTGAAATTTTTTCTGAATTATATTTTAAGCCAAGATGAGATAAGCATACTACATAGTCACATTTTAACTTATTTTTTAGAAAAAAAGCTGTTTCGTTTGCTTTTATTACTGGGTCTTCGTATAAAACGCCTTTGTATAATTTTTCTGGAACCAGTCCATTTAATTCTATTCCTAAGCCAAAAACACCAATTTTTAGTTCTTCTTTTTCAAAAACTTTATACTTTTCAATTTTACCGTTTAATATGGTATCGTCAAATGAGTAATTAACATTTAAGAAAGGAAAGTTTGCTAAATGAAGCTGTTTTTCAAAACCTTCTAAGCCGGCATCAAAATCATGGTTTCCTAAGGTGCTGGCATCATAAGCCATTTCAGACATTAATTTTAGTTCCAATTCTCCTCCAAATTGATTAAAAAATGGTGTTCCTTGAAAAATATCTCCACTATCAAAAAGCAATACATTTTTTTCTTTTGCTCTTATTTCTTTAATTAATTGTGCTCTTTTAGCAGCGCCACCTAGCCCTTCATACCTTGATCCTTTTGGGAAAGGCAATATTCTACTATGTAAATCATTGGTGTGTAAAATAGTAAGCTTTGTAAACTGTTCTTTAGTGCCAGCAAATAAATTATTGCTTATAGTTCCTAGCATTAATGCCGAAACTGATGCTTTTTTTATAAAACTTCTTCTCTTCATTCTACAATAATTCTATTTTCTATTTCCGCATCTATAAAACTTGTTTTGGCTTTAAAATGTTGAATAAAAGCATCTCTTAATAATAGATTACTTTTTTCTCTTTTTAGGGTTTTCAACATACTCATGTTGTCGCCTCCATTGGCTAAGTAGTCTGAAATGGCAAGCTTGTATACTATATTATGGTCTAGTTGTTTTCCTTGTATTTTAATAGCTTCTGCTTTTTGGTTTTTAATGGTAAAGCTCAAACCAGAAACTGGCCAGCCGCCATTAAGTGCTATTAAATCACAAACTTCTTCTAATATGTTTCCTTTTATGTAAACTAAATTTAAGTAATTATCGAAAGGCATTAGTTCATATATTTTACCTAAACTAATATCTCCTTTTGGTAAACTAGGAATTCTAATTCCGCCATAATTCACAATGGCAAAATCTGGTTTTATTCCAAAATATTTTTCTGACTCAAAGAAAGTAGCATCAGCAACTAAATTGCCAAGTTTTGATTCTGGTTTAGATTTCGACAAAACAGATCCCGTTTTACATACTACTTCATTCATAGTAAGGCTAAGAGTTGACTTGTATGGTTCAATAATTTCGACTATGTGAGAGTTGCTTTTTAAAGTAGAATCTATTTCTACTGAACTATATTCTAGCTTTTGAAAAGAATAAATACTTCTACAAGAATAAAAGCTGCTAAATAAAAATACGATTAAAATGAATCTATAAAACATATTAGATAAATAATTCTTTTACTTCTCTTTTAATCGTTTTCATTGTGTCTTGATAGCCCAAAAGATGCGGTTCATCAATTATAGCTTTCAAAATTGCTTCAGATAGTTTTATTCCAGATTCATCAGGATTTATTTCTGATGCTTTTTCGCGAATAAGGGCTTCCAAATCTGCTCTGTATTGGTATAGTCTATTCCATGTAGTATTTGATAAGTATATCTGCTGTGTAATATTGTGTTCAAATTCAGACTTTATCGTTTTTAAAAGAGCTACACTAAAAGTTTTTACATTGCTAGAAGGCGTTTGTACTCTTGGAATTAAATTTTCTGGTGCCAACCTGTGAAGAAGTAAAGTTATTCTTTCAAAGGCTTGTAGTCTTAGCGGCAAAGCTTCTTTTGCTTGCTTGCTTTTAAGTTCGTAAAGCTTTAGTTTTTCTTCCTTATTGGCTTGTTTTGTAAGCATAGTAAAAACGGTTAAAAAAACAATTAATGCTGGTAAAGTAAGCTTTATGATGTCTAAAATAATTATGTCCATATATATTATAGTATATTTGTAGAGCAAATATATCTATACAGTAGTTATAAATGCAATATTATAAGTGTAAATTCGTATTGAGTTTGCAATAATAATTTATTAACGTTTAAAAGAGATAAAAAATTGAGTGAAATAATAAATAAAATTTGTCCAATAACATTAACAGCAGGAGCGATAGCAGAATTGCAAAATATAATTAGTTCTGAAAATGAAATACAAGCCTTGAGAATTGGGGTGAAAAATGGCGGCTGTGCTGGCTTTAGTTATATTTTAAACTTTGAGGCATCAGAACCTACAGACTTGGCTTATACTATAGAAGGCATTAATATTATTATAAACCCGATGCATGTTATGCACTTAAAAAATTTAGAAATTGATTTTGAACAAGGTTTAAATAATAGAGGTTTTATTTATAACAACCCAAATGCAGACACTACATGTGGTTGTGGAACGTCTTTTAGCTAAAAAAATAGTTTAATGAAAAAAATATTTTTGCTTATTACAATAAATTTATTTGGGTTTATAACACTTTCTGCACAAAGTATTATAAACACGCCTACTATAAATAAATATGCCAATGTTTTAGATATTGATTATTGTAAAAACACTATAGAAGTACCTACTGGCTTAGGTGTTCAATTTTCTATTGGAGACAAGCTTCTTATTATTCAAATGAAAGGAGCATCACTAAACGAAGGCAATAATGCCAATTCAGGGAAAATAGATGATTATAACAATGCAGGTAATTATGAAATAAATGAAATAAAAAGTGTTAATTCTGGAGCAAATGATATTATTACTTTTAAATACCAAATAGAAAGAAACTTTGATGTGTCTGGAGCTGTTCAAATAGTAAATATTCCACAATACGAAGATGTTGTTATTGAAAACACACTTACATGCTTAGCTTGGGATGGCAGTATTGGAGGCATTTTAGCTTTTAATGCCACTGGAAAAATAACACTAAACGCTTCTATAAATGTAAGCGAAAAAGGTTTTAGAGGAGGAATAGCTCAAGACCTTGGTGGAGCTGGATGTTTTAGTGGATTTGGGTATACAGGGTTTAATTGTGAACTTAGTATTGAATGTGGAGCCCCAAAAGGAGAAGGAATTGGAAACAGATTTGAAAGCCAAGAACTTGCTAGAACACCAAACGCAAATGGTGGCGGTGGTGGAAACGACCATAATGCTGGCGGTGGCGGTGGTGGTGCTTATGGTATTGGAGGATTAGGTGGAGAAAGAACTAATGGAAGTTGTAATGGTTATGGTGGTTTTGGTGGAGTTAAATTAGATTATGTTTCAGAAAATAAAATGTTATTTTCTGGCGGTGGCGGAGCTGGAGATGCAGGAAATTTGTCTACAATATCTGGAGGAACATCTGGCGGAAATGCAGGTGCAATAGTTTTTATTTCTGGAAATAGTATACAAACTAATGGAAATAAAATTATTTCAAACGGTCAAAATGTTACCGATTTAGCAATTGGAGATGGAGCAGGAGCAGGAGGAGCTGGTGGACTTATAGTTTTAGAACTTAATTCTTTCTTAGATCAAACAGAAATAGAAAATATTGGAGGAAATGGAGGAAATGTTCAAGATGATGATAGTTGTCCTGGTCCAGGAGCAGGCGGTTCTGGAGGGTCGCTTTGGCTTAGTTCTTCTTCTGTACCTTCCAATATCAATTTAATTTCAAACGGTGGTTTACCTGGAATTCTTACGATTTTGCCTTGTATAGGTTCTAATAACGGCGCCACAGCAGGAGAAAATGGTGGGTTTTTATTCGATTTTCCTTCTTATGAAGCAGATGATTTATTTGAACAATTAACTTTAACCGCTGGTTCTGATACTATAATTTGTGGAGAAGGCGTTGCGCCACTTAGGGCAGAAGCTTCTGCATCTAATAATTTTAATTTTGAATGGAATTGGACAAATGGCTCTGAAACGGAAATGAATTTTAATTTCGATCCAGAATTTCCAGGACAGTATAATGTTAGCGCAAATGCAAGATACGTTTATAATGATCAAGTTTGTGAAGAGATTTTTATTGTAAAAGTGGATATTAGAAAACCAAAAATAGATATTGTAGCAAGTTCTTTTTTTGGTGATACGGTAAAAACTGGTGATGCGGTTTTTGTAAATGCCGTAATTTCTCCTTTAAACTCAGCTTATATTTATGAATGGACTCCTTCTGATAGAGTGAATCCAAATAATGACAGAAATGCTATTGCAACTGCTGCTATTACAGAGCAAGTTTGTTTAAAAGTAACAGATGAACTTGGCTGCTCAAATACCGAATGTGTAGATATTTTTGTATATGAACCTTTTATAAAAACACCTGATGCTTTTTCTCCAAATGGAGATGATAGAAATGACAGTTTTATTCCAATATTATCGGAAGATTTGAAAGTAGTTAGTTTTAAAGTTTATGATAGATGGGGCGATTTGGTATATGCTACTTCCGAAAATATAGCTTGGGACGGCACAAAAAACGGAAAAGAGTTACCGTCAGATTTATATATTTGGCATATTAAAACAAAGCAAATATTGAGTAATGTTATATTTGAACGCCAAGGAAATGTATCTATAGTAAGGTAAAATGAAATTTAAAACGACTTTAGAGCCGAAACAAACTGAAATAAATGTTTCATATAGCGATAAGCTATTTTTTATAGGATCGTGTTTTAGCGAAAATATAGGTAAAAAGCTTGCAAATCTTAAATTTCAAACTTCAATAAATCCTTTTGGAATTATTTATAATCCAATTTCTATTTTTGAAGTTTTAGATAGCATTGTTTCTCATAAAAAATATAGTTCCGAAAATATTTTTAAACACAATGATATTTGGAAGTGTTTTGATTTTCATTCAGATATTTCGGCCTTAGATGCTGATGCTCTTCTTTCAAAAATAAATTATAAAATAGAAGAAGCAAACACTTTTTTAAAACAAAGCAATGTTTTATTTATAACATTTGGAACTTCTTGGGTTTATAAAAATAATGAAGAAAAAATTGTTGCAAATTGTCATAAAATTCCTCAGAAAAAGTTTACTAAAGTTCTTTTAGACGATAACACAATAATAGCTGCTTTTAAAAAAACGTATAAACAAATTAAAAGCATAAATCCGAATATAAATATAGTTTTAAGTATTAGTCCAGTTAGACATATTAGAGATGGTATTGTAGAAAACAATCAAAGCAAAGCTCAACTTATCTCGGCAACACATAAATTGGTTTCAGAGTTTAATAATGTGCATTATTTTCCTGCTTTTGAGTATATAATAGACGACTTGAGAGATTATCGTTTTTTTAAAGCAGATTTAGTACATCCAAATGAACTTGCAATACAATATGTTTTTGAAAAATTTGAATTAACATATTTTAATGAAGCAACACTTTTAAAGAAAAAGGCGATTGAAAAAGTTTTAAAATCTTTAAATCACAAAGTATTGTTCAAAGAAACCGACGCATACAAGCTTTTTAAAAACAAACTAATAAAACAAATTGAAATATTACAAAACGATGGATTTGATTTCTTAAATGAAGTGAAAAACCTAAATTCGTAATTATTACGTAACTTTATATTATAAAGCAATTATAAAATGACTGAAACAAAAAACATTGGCCAAAGTGTAAACGATAGCTTAGAAAAAATTCAAACTACGTTTCAACTTCAAAAAAATAATCTTTTAAGTATTAGAAAAACGAGTGTAAAGGATCGTAAAAAGAAACTAAAAGCACTTAAAGCAGCTTTATTTGCACATAGAGAAAATTTACAAAATGCTATATATGCAGATTTTAAAAAACCTGCAATAGAAACAGATATTACAGAAATAAACTCTACGCTAACAGAATTGAAACATACTATTGCACATTTAAGCGAATGGGCAAGAGATGAATACGTAGATACAACTTTAACTTTGCTTGGTTCTTCTTCATATATTCAATACGAACCAAAAGGAAATACGCTTATTATTACTCCTTGGAATTATCCTATTTATTTATCATTGTCGCCAATTATTTCTGCTGTAGCAGCTGGAAATGCAGTTATTTTAAAACCTTCTGAATTTACACCAAACACAAATAAGGCTATAAAAAAGTTACTTTTTGAAATATTTGAAGAGAAAGAACTTGCAGTAATAGAAGGAGATTATACGGTTTCTAGCGAGTTGTTGAAACTTAAATTTAACCATATTCATTTTACTGGAAGCCCAGCAGTAGGTAAAATAATAATGAGAGAAGCTGCAAATCATTTAGCTTCTTGTACTTTAGAACTTGGAGGAAAATCGCCAACCATAGTAGACGAATCTGCTAATTTGAAAGATGCTGCAAGTAAAATTGTATGGGGAAAATATATAAACGAAGGGCAAACTTGTATAGCTCCAGACTATGTTTTGGTACATAAAAATATACAAGAAAAGTTTATTGCACAGTTAAAACAAACTTTACAAGAAAGATTTGGTGCCGATGCTGAAAAAATAAAAAGTTCTGCTTTTTTGGCTAGAATAGTAAATACTAAACATTTTGGAAGAATAAAAACTTTATTAAACGAAGCCGTTTCTAATGAAGCAAATGTAGAATTTGGTGGAGATTTTGATGAAAATGACAATTATATTTCTCCTACTTTAGTTTCTAATGTTTCTAAAGATGATGAAATAATGCAAGAAGAAATTTTTGGACCTATTTTGCCTTTAATTCCTTTTGATAATATAGAAGATGCAATTGCTAAAATAAACGATAAGGAAAAACCGCTTGCTCTTTATGTTTTTAGTAAAAAAAGTAAAAATATAAATAAAGTACTTCAAGAAACTTCTTCTGGAGGCGTATGTATAAACGATACTTTGTTACATATTTTAAACCCTAACTTACCTTTTGGAGGTGTAAACAATTCTGGCATAGGAAAAAGTCATGGAATTTGGGGTTTTAAAGATTTTTCTAATGAAAGAGGCATTTTAAAACAACACTTACCATTTAGTGCGGCGAAATTGTTGTATCCGCCATACACTAAAATGAGTAAGTTTCTTATTGATTTTACTATGAAGTACTTGTAAAATTACTTTACTAAATTGTCTTCCAATTCAAGGCTTTTGTTTGGTATAAACTCTGCATCACCTAATGCCAACATAGGGAAAAGAATAAAGCTTAAGAAAATTAATGCTATACCATACATAGTAGATTTGCCAAAGTTTTTTGCTAAGGCTATATACACTTTGAATATTGCATAAATATTTACTAAAGGCACAAAGAATAACAATAAATACCACCACTCTAATCTAGCTATTTTTGTTACCAAGATATATGCACCGTAAATAGGCACAATAGATTCCCAGCCTGGTCTTCCTGCTTTTTCATAAAGTTTCCACATACAGTAGATGTAAAATATTATTACTACTAAGTAGATTATTGATCCAATAATTCCAACTGATTGACTTTCCATAATTTAAGTTTTTTTAAGTTAATTAATGGCATAAATATAGTGATTTTTATTTAAGGAGACTTTCCATCTTCATACCTCTAGAGCCTTTTATTAAAAAAGTACAGTTTTGAAAATTTTGATTATCAAACCATTCTTTTGCTTTAGTAGTTGTATCTATAAAAATTGCTCCTTTTTTTGAATTACATTTTACAAATTCTTTCCCTACAAGTATAACTTTCTCAAAATCAAAGCTTTCTATATAATTTATAATATCTTGATGTAGCTTTTGACTCTCTTTTCCTAGCTCAAACATGTCTCCAATAAATAACATTTTATTGGCAACACCAAGTTGAGCATAACTTTTTACAGCTGCTTTTACACTTGTTGGGTTTGCATTGTAAGCGTCTAAAATAACTAAATTGCTTCCTACTTGTTTTATTTCAGATCTATTATTGTCTGGAATATATCCTTGAAGAGCCAATTGAAGATTTTCGGGAGAAATATCGAAATAATCTGCTAATGCTAATGCCGCAGAAATATTAGAAAAGTTGTATTCTCCAAATAAATTTGAACGATAAACATTGTCATTATATTTTACAGAAACCGTTGGAAATGAACTTTCTAATTCAACTTTTGTATCAACTTCTCCTTGACAACCATAACTAATTTTATATTCATAATCTTCTAGTAGGCTACTAAGTAAAACATCGTCTTGGTCATAAAAAATAATTCCTTTTCTAGCTTTTATACTGTCATAAAGTTCTGATTTTGCTTTTATAATATTTTCATGACTTCCAAAACCTTCTAAATGCGCCGAACCTATATTGGTAATAAAACCATGTGTTGGTTTTGCCCATTTACAGTAGTCAGCAATTTCTCCAAGGTGATTTGCGCCCATTTCAATAATTGCCACTTTTGTATCTTGCTTTATAGACAATAAAGACAGTGGCACACCAATATGGTTGTTGTAGTTTCCTTTTGTTGCAAAAGTATTTAATTGTGTAGCCAGCATCCAGTACATCAACTCTTTGGTAGTGGTTTTGCCATTAGAGCCAGTAATTGCTACAATAGGAATTTTAAACTGATCTCTATGATGAGAAGCTAAAGCTTGAAGCGTTTCCAAAACATTGTCTACCAAAAAACATTGCTCGTTTAGTTTATATTTTTCTTCATCTACAACTACAGCCAAAGCACCTTTTTCAAATGCTTGAGCGGCAAATTTATTTCCATTAAAATTTTCTCCTTTCAAGGCAAAAAATATTTTTCCTTCTTCTATAGTTCTAGTGTCTGTAGTTACGCCTGTAGACTTTAAAAACGCTTCGTAAATTTGTGCTATCATAGCCTTCAAAATTATAAAAAGCTTTTGAACTTGCACATAACTTTTACCAACAACATTATTCTAATAAAAAGAAATGAGTACATAAGTTTGAATTTTGTAAATTTGTAATCAAATGCAAGACAAAACTTTATATTTAATTCCTACAACGCTAGGTGGCAACAAAGAAACAATACCAGCTTATGTAAGCAATGTTTGTTCAGAATTAGATGCTTTTATAGTAGAAAATTTGCGTTCGGCAAGAAGATATTTAAGAAGTATTGGTTTTAAAAAAGATTTTGACAATGAAGTTTCTTTTTATGAACTCAATAAGCATTCAAAAGACGAATTAGAACCACTTTTTACTTTTTTAAACGAAAATAAAAATATCGGTTTACTTTCTGAAGCGGGAAATCCTTGCATTGCAGATCCTGGAGCATTGGCGGTTTCGCTTTGTCACGAATTAAAAATACAGGTAAAACCATTGGTTGGTCCATCATCTATTCTTATGGCTTTAATTGCCTCTGGCTTTGATGGGCAAAATTTTACTTTTCATGGATATTTACCAATAGAAAATTCAGAAAGAAACAAAGCCATAAAAGATATGGAAGGAAGTTTAAAACGAACTGGCTACACACAAATTTTTATGGAAACGCCTTACAGAAATGAAAAAATGATAACAAGTGTTTTAAAAATTTGTAACAAGCAAAGTAAATTATGTATTGCTGCAGATATTAGTTTAGACACCGAGCATATAGAAACAAGAACTATAGAAAATTGGAATCAAAAGCGACAAAACTATCATAAAAGACCAGCTATTTTTGTACTAGGAAATTAAAAAAAATATGAGCTTCGAAATTGTTGAAATAGACGGGAAAATAATTTCTCCAGATTTAAAAACAAAACATTTTATTTGTGATCTTACGGTTTGTAAAGGTGCCTGCTGCGTAGAAGGCGACAATGGTGCTCCGCTAGAAAAAAACGAACTAGAAATTATAGATAATTTAGTAGAAAAAGTAAAACCATATTTAACCCAAGAAGGAATTACTGCCATAGAAAAAAACGGTGCTTATCAGTATGATGAAAAGCAAAAAGAATATGGAACTACTTTAATAGACGGACAAGCTTGTGCTTTTATAAACTATGAAAAAGGTATTGCGGTATGTGGAATAGAAAAAGCTTATAAGGATAAAGTAGTAGATTTTAAAAAGCCAATTTCTTGCCATTTATATCCTGTAAGAGTTACAAAAATTGGTAAAAACGAAGCCTTAAACTATGAGCAATGGGATATTTGTTCGGCTGCTTGTGTAAAAGGTGCGCAAGAAAAACTACCAGTATACAAATTTTTAAAAGAACCACTTACAAGAAAATATGGCGAGCAGTTTTACGCCACATTAGAATATGCTTTTAGAAATGAGGATTAAATTTTAGTCTATACTTTATGACATAAATCTTCTACAGAAACTTTTTTATCTATAATGTTGGCATAATTTAATGTATGTACAACATTCATCAACATTTTTTTACTTACAATATCATTTGTACACCACTCTGTGCTATAAAACCATTGTTCTACATCTTCAATTTTTTGATTGTAGCGTTTACTAACATCTTGTATGGCAGTAGTAGAATGCATAAATTGTTTTGCTGTAAAATGTATAACATCTAGCATTTTTTTTAAAGTTTCATTTTGTTCGGCAATAATTTTATCTGTAGCGGCTAGCATAAAACAAGGCCAAGGTGTTATATATTCTCCAAGGTGTTTTAGTGTACCATTATCTACATAAGGCTTTGTTGTATATTTTTCCCAATAAAAGGCATTGGTTTCGTTTTTTGTTAAAGAATTTAAAGCACCATCTAAGTTTTTTACTATTTCAAACTGTTCGGTTTTTAAAGTATGTCCTTTAGAATTGGCATCAACTATTGGCATTAAGTGCGATCCAGAACCAAATCTACTTATAGCATATTTTTCTTTATATATTTCGCCATAATAATTTATTTTACTGTTTGCGCCAGCATATACACCCCAAATTAGTGGCGTTGTCAAATATTTTGAAATAATTTTGCTAGGATTTCCGTTAATAATGTCTGCTACAATACCTTCAGTAAGCAAAATACAAACATCTACTTCATTGTTTCGTAGTGCTTTTGTCATTTGCCCTGTTCCGCCTTTAAAAGTAATCCATTCTACTTCTATATTTTCCTTATCAAAAAGCTGGTTTTCTATTGCTAAATGCCAAGGTAAATTAAAGTGCTCTGGAACACCACCAATACGTAGTTTATGTTTTTTCAAAATTATTAAATTGATTTGAAATACGAAATTAGAAATTATTTATGATTTTGTTTAAAACTAAGCTTTTAATATTTTTTAAAACCTAAAGCCAATAGAATAAGTATATTTGCAGTAGTTATGACAAAGATTTTCGGATTATTAAAATATTTAAAGGCCTACAAAGGCAGTGTTTTTTTAAATATATTTTTTAATATTTTATATACATTGTTTAGTTTCGCCTCTTTAGGCTTTGTAATGCCGTTTTTCGATATTTTATTTAATCCAGAAAGATTAGTGCTCGACAAACCAGTTTTTGTAACAAGTGTTGAGGGTTTAAAATCTTACTTAGACTACTATATTTCTCAGATTATTATTCATCCAGCTTTTAATCAGTTTACATTAGATTCTGATCTTGCTTTGCTTGAGCTAAGTGTTGTGACCACATTAACGCCTATCCAAACGTTAGGGCATTATAGTTTAAATGATGGTCCGAGTATCAATGCGACTGCTTTAGGTTGGGGGGATACATCTTCGGCTACGTTTGCTTTTCCTGACACTTTGCAAATGGTTGATTTGCCAATTGTCAGTAACGATCATTGTGCTGAGAGAACAAGCTTTATAACCGAAAATATGCTTTGTGCGGGCTTTTTTTCTGGAGTAAAGGACACCTGTACCGGTGATAGTGGCGGGCCTTTAATGGTTTTTGATGAGACGAGTCAGCGATGGCATCAAGTTGGCATTACTAGTTTCGGTGTAGGTTGTGAAGCACAGGGTGGTTTTGGTGGATACACGCGTGTCAAGAATTTTAGTGATTTTATTTCCACTATCATTTGCTTAGATGTGGAAATGCCTGCTGCGCCGATAATGGATTTGCAAATTTCAGGTGGTGATGTAACCGTCAGTTGGACAAACACAACAGATCTTGGCGGGTATCGTTTGAATTATGCGCCTTATCCTGACGCATCGCCTATTGAAAGTATTGATATGCAAAATCAAAGGCAATTCTCCATTACGCTTCCTTCGGGCAGTGCCTTTTTTGTGGCGATCAACGCTTACGAAAATAATTGTCGAAGCGGATTGTCAAATATTGATCACTTTATTATTAACTAGAAATTAAGTGTATTTGGGTCGCGGTGAAAAAATGAAAGTTTTCGTTGGAATGTTTCTAATTAGTTTACTCGGCTTTTTAGTGGTCTGTTATGTTTCGCCTCAAGTATCTTTGAAATCGGCCTATTCGTTGGTAAAACTAGAGTTTCCTGATCTTCCCGAGTTTTCTAATCAATCGCTAAAAGTATTATCACGCGAGGAAAGAGAGGGCTATATTGTTGTTGATGTTCGGACGGCGGAAGAAAGAAATGTTTCAATCATTGCCGGCGCGATTGATAATGAATATTTTGAACGCAATATTACTTCTTATGAGAATAAGAAAATCATTGTGTATTGTACGATAGGTTATCGTAGCGGTTTTTATGCTGAGACTCTTCGTCAGAAAGGCTTGGATGCGTACAACCTAAGTGAGGGCATACTCGGCTGGACGCATGTTAATGGACTGCTTATCAATTCACGCGGTCAGACGACTGATGAAGTGCATGTATACAGTCGTCCTTGGGATCTTGCGGTAAAGAACGCCGTTGCTGTGTTTTAGCTAAAATAATTGATCTCTAAAGTCATCTGCTGCATCAGGCGGGGCTTCATAAACCATCTCAGTTTGTGGCGGTAGTTGTTCGCGGAAGAAATATTCCGTTGCTGTGCCTTGAAGATCTCGCAATCCCGTGTTTGGGTCGATATTGGCAGCAGTAATGCCTTGCGGTGCGATGAGTTTCGCTTCAGGCTCGCTTTCTATCGCACTTGCCATATAGTCTATCCAAATTGGTAATGCAACGCGCCCACCGGTTTCATTTCTACCCATGGATTTTGGATTGTCAAAGCCTGCCCATGCAACTGACACTAGATTGTTCTGGTAACCACAAAACCATGCGTCAATAAAGTTACTTGTGGTTCCAGTTTTTCCAGCCAAGTCTTTAATTCTGTTGTATTGTTATCAATAAACGTTAAAAGCTCATCCAAATGTGCATTGCTTATAAAT
>CAKZQD010000128.1 GCA_937139485.1 uncultured Bacteroidota bacterium
AAAAAACTTTTATTAATAGACAAATAAATAAACTCTACTTATTCTCCATTAACCAATAAGAGCTGTTAGCTGCTTTATATTCGTTTACAATTTCAACGGCTTTTGCTTTGTCTGTACTCGTAAAAATACCAACTCTGTACATTCCGTTATCTGTTTTAAATACACTACAAGTATTATTTAAAGAACATTCATATTTTGCTTTGTTTGCATTTTCTAAAGATGAAAAAGCTCCAATTACAACATAATATCCAAAAGGATTTTCTGATTCTACCTGAAGTATATTTGAATAAATAAGGTCTTCAGCTTTTGACTCTTTTACTTGTTCTTTTGGCTTTTCTATTTCACTTGCAAGTATTTCTTCTGATTCCTTAGGCTTTTCTTCTGAGACAGACAACCTAGCGTTAGATTTAGATGCTTTTTTTCTTTTCTTTTCTTGTGATATTCTATTCAATACTTTTTCTGTACTTTTTACTTCTGTTTTTGAAGGTACTAAAAAGTTTAACACATTGGCGTTTTGAATTTGTAAACCACTTAAAGAAGTTTGCGTAAACATTAATGAACTAATTGTAAAAATTAATATTAATGATGCTGCTAAACCTATTAATGGAATTAATTTTATTTTTTTAGGAGCTAAAACTTCATTTTGTTCTTCTATTCGAACATTTGATTCAACTTTATTTAAAACCACTTTTTGTGAAACAGGAATTGTTCTCTGAATTTTTTCTTCACGAACTATTTCTCTTAAAACTGGTTGTAAACTTAAACTTTCTAAACCAAAATGGCTTTTAGAAATACTACCTAGTTGTGGTTTTTCTGTAAAAACAATGCTATTGTTTTGCATAGAAAATCTTCCTAAATCTTCAATATCATAAAATCCTTTTTGTTGTAAAGAAAATTTGATATTGTTTACAAATTGATTGATTTCAAATTTTGAATCTAAAAAAGTAGCCTTACTATGTGTCATTAATTCAGACTGTAAAAGGTTGTCGCTACTTGTAATATTGGTATTGAATAATATTTTTTTTGAACTTACAAATATTTGATTTTCACTTATTTTTGCTGGTTTGTCTTTTAAAATAAAAGCACCAAACATAGGCAATACAACACATTCGTGATTTTTAAGTAGCTTGATAATATGTTTGCCAAAGTTATGTTTCATAAGTATTAAAATTCAAATTTTGCACCTATCAAAGCATTAAAACCAAAGTTTTGATAGTTGTAAAAACGTGTTTGTTTAGAATGCGCTAAATTATTCAGTTTTATAAACATAGACAAATTTTTCGAGTATTTATAATTAAAACCTAAATTAATATCTGCTGTTCCTTTCAATTTTTCTACTTCGCCATCAATGTTTCTCGCCTTTGCACCTGCTAATGCATAAAATTCTAAATCAAGAAAAAACTGATTATTTATTTTATAACTTGCTGTTAAATTAGTATTTAATGATGGCAAATGCCAAGCTTGTGCTTCAAAAACTGGATCATAAATTCTATAATCGAAGCTTAATTGGGTTCTAAAATTCTTTGTCCAAGAAAAACCTACTTCGGCATTTATGTTGTAAACAAACATTACATCTTCATAAACTACGTCAAAACGGTTCATATTTAAGGTATCGTTTACAAAAAGTGGCATGTCTTTTATTACTTTATTAGAAAAACGTGCATTATATGTAAAATTCTTAATACTTCCTTTAAATCCTGCTATTCTATCTTCTATTCTAGAGTTTCTTAATTCTGGGTTTATATTAATGTATGGATTTGCCGCCAACAATGTTTGGTAACTATTTATTTTTAAATCTCTTCTCCAGCTACTATAAAAAATTAAATGCTGTTTGTACAATTTTTTTTCGGTATAAATTACTGGATAAAAATCAAATTGCTTGTCGTGTGCTACTTCTCCAAAAGCAACATCAATACCTGCTTTTAATTTCCAGTTATCGTCATTAAAAGTATAAGCGGCTCCAATATTAAATATTTCTCTTTCTAAATCATCTTTTGTAGTTGGTATATAATTTGAAAAGTGCGCTCCTAAACCAACATCTAGCGTATGTAAATTTTTAAATGTTTTGGTTACGCTTCCATCATATTCCAAAAACCATTCGTTGCCTTTATATGCATCTGTTAAAAAATTAAAACCTAGTTTATTATCAAAGTCTAAAGCCAAATCATTTACGCCAGCATTTTTGAAATATAAATTTGCTCCATAATTAGTAACGGTTTGTCTTATCTGCTTTGCTTCTATGACTGTGTCTGCTGGTAAACCATAGTAGAAATCTTGGTTTTGTTTAAAATTTAAATCTAAGCCCATTTCTACTTTTTTCATAAAGTATTGTACATATACTTTTGCATCTTCATTTCTAAATTTTTGTAAAGCTGACTTAGCAGCTAATGCAGAAAAATGCTTGTAATGAGCTCCATAAACTAAGTTTTTTGTTTCATTGTTATTGTAAACTATTTCTGCCAATGGCGAATAATATACTTTTTTGTTTTCGCCTAAATGAACACCAAAACCAAGCCTTGCATAAGAATTATGGTATTTTATAGGCTTTACTTTTGGCATTGCCAATGGTTTTACTGTATGGGCTGGATATTCCAAATCTAGTAGTTTTTCTGGAACATCGTATTGCAGTTCTTGTTTTTCAACATCAACTTCTTGTGTTGTAGGTTTTGTATTAATTTTCTGAGCATCGGCTATTCTTGCTTCATACTCTTTAATTACTATTATATTTTCCGAACCTAAACCTTCTCCGTCTTGAGCAAAACCTGTTGCCACAAAACCTAGTGAAAGTAATACTATATATGTTAGTTTTTTCATTTTCTTTCTTTTTTAATGATAGAATGTTTCAATGATAGAATGATACAATTTTAACGCTGCCTTTCATTCAATCATTATAGCATTCTCACATTCACTCATTGAATCATTCTCACATTTTCTTTTTTTTAATGATATAATGTTTCAATGATAAAATGATACAATTTTAACGCTGCCTTTCTTTCAATCATTATAGCATTCTCACATTCATTCATTGATTCATTCACTCATTTTTTACCATAAGTTGAACTTTTCGCCTTAGCAGTAATTTTTAAAATCTCATTTGCTTCTTTTAATAATCTTTTTAACTCAATTATATTTAAAGTCAATTCTGCTTCTTTAATAATTTCCAACCAATATTCTGTTTCGTCAATTTCTTCTACTACAATAAATATTTTCTCATTATTTGTGAATCAAATTAAATAATAAGTGGCAGTAGGTAATAGCTACATATTAGACGCGAAGTTAAGGGGAATGTTGCTTTTAATAGAATAAATCCCGTTTACAAAGAGTAAACAATTGGAATTTATCTAACTAGATTAAATCTGTTAGGTTTTCAACACCAATAAATCGTTCAACTGTATACCCTTCCGCATATTGAAAGCCAGCGGGTCTTCCAAAACTTACCATTCTTGCTTTAACAGCATCTAAAAAGTCCTCACCAGAGATTGGTGTTTTAGGCTCTTTTGAATTGGGATTAAAAAATTGGGTTTTGAAAGCTTTTATTGCTTCAATTTTTCGATCGTGGTACTCTGAAATATCAACTACGAAATCTGGTTTGATGTAATAATCTTGGATATAATGATAAACTACTTTAGGACGGAATGCCTGTTGATCAACTCCATCCCATTCTGTTTTAACCTTTGTCAAACCTGCCAAAAAACAAGCTTCCGAAACCAATTTCGATGCTCTTCCATGATCAGGGTGACGATCAGAAATGGCATTTGCCAAAACAATCTTAGGCTGATATCTTCGAATTTGTTCAACGATAAGCATCTTGTTTGCTTCGTTGATT
>CAKZQD010000129.1 GCA_937139485.1 uncultured Bacteroidota bacterium
AAAACTAAGAAAAAAAGAAGAAAAACTAGCAAAAGCTGAACTCGCAAAAGAAAAAAAGAGAAATGAAAAAGAAGCAGCAAAAAAAACTAAAGAAGAAGAACTTTTAAAAGCACAAAAGCTAAAAGATGAAAAAGCATTTGCTTTAGCTCAAAAAGAAATTGAAGACAGCACAAAAGCTTATGTCAATGATACTATTTTAGTTCAAAATACAGAAGAAGACACTTTACGAGAAGCTAAAGAAGAAGAAATAGATCCAATTGCTGCTAGAATTGCAGAAAATGCAAGACTTAGAAAAGAAAATGCAGCAAAAATAAAAGAGCAAGAAAGATTGGTGCAGGAAGCAGAAGAAAAAGAAAGACTAGAAAAACTAAGAAAAAAAGAAGAAAAACTAGCAAAAGCTGAACTCGCAAAAGAAAAAAAGAGAAATGAAAAAGAAGCAGTAAAAAAAGCTAAAGAAGAAGAACTTTTAAAAGCACAAAAGCTAAAAGATGAAAAAGAGAACACGCTTAAAATTGCAAATTTAAAAAAAGTAAAAAGAGAAGAAAATAAGTATAAAATTGATTCACTCAATAAGCTAAAGAAAGAAAATAAAATTTTTCTTGAAGAAAGATTATCAAATATAAAAAACAAAAAATCTACTTTAAATGAAGAAGATAATTTACCTGAAATATTAGATTTATCTAAACAAAAATTTTTGGTTTCTGATTCTATTAACAAGCTCAATAAAAATATTGATGAAACTTTAGTTTCTTATGGAGTAATAGTTGAAGTTGAAACTCAGACAGCTAAAACTCCAGATTTAATAATAGATGATGAGCTTATTATAGCTAAAGTAGAAGTTTCTAAAGATACTAGTGAAATTAAAATTTCAGATAAAGAAAAAAATAAACTAGAAAAACTTGCTGCAAAAGAAAATAATAAAATTATTGCTGAAGAAAATAATAAAAAATTAGATAAAGATATTGCTATTTCTAAAAATGTAAAACAAGTAACCGTAAATAAGAGCAAGAAAAAAATAAAGTACTCTTTTGGCGACGAAGTAGATAGAGTAAGACAAGAAAAGGCAATGTTTTTTTTATCGAGAGCAAAAATTGAAATTGACAAAGAAAACATCTCTAAAGCAAAAGAATATATAGATAAAAGTTTAAAATTAAATCCAAGTTATGGAAAAGCTTATATTATTAAAGGAGATATTTATTCTAGTATGCAATATTATGATAGAGCATTGAACTTATATAATAAAGCAAGTATTTTAGATCCTGGAAATGCTCAATTACACTACAATATGGGTAACTGTTTCATAAGGTTAGAAAATGAGAAAAAAGCTATTTATGAATGGTCTAGAGCTATAAAACTTGATTCCACATACATTTTAGCTTATGCAGGAAGAGCTTCTATTTATTTAAAAAATGAGAAATATAAGTTAGCAATAGAAGATTATGATAAGATATTTGAAATCAATAAATTTTTCTATGTAGCATACAAAGGGAGAGGAGTTGCCTATTTAGAAAATGGAGATTTTGGAAAAGCCATTATAGACTTCAATAACTATTTGGAATACCAACCAAACGATAATTATATATTTTGGAAAAGAGGATTGGCAAAATTATACGATAACAATATTTATGACGGCTGCTTAGACTTACTTTCTGCCTCTGAAGCTGGAAGTAAAGATGCTGAAAAAGCTTTAAGGAAGCATTGTGAGAAATAAACCAACAATATTTTTTGATGGCGTTTGTAATTTATGCAATTCAAGCGTACAATTTGTTTTAAAACACGAAAAGCAAACTTATTTTTCTTTTGCTTCTTTGCAATCTGAATTTGGTCAAGCATTTTTAAAAGAAAATAAGTTAGACATATCAAATTTTGATTCAATAATACTTTTTGAAAACGGAAAAATTTATACCAAATCAACTGCAGCAATAAAAATTTGCAAACAGTTAAAAATGCCGTATTCTTGGATAGGTTTTTTTATTATTTTACCTAAATTTATTAGAGATTTTGTGTACACTTTTATTGCAAAAAATAGATATGTATGGTTTGGGAAATCAGAACAATGTGCAATTCCTACAATTGAAACTAAAAAGCGTTTTTTAAATTAATAATGAGATTTTTTTCTCATAAAATTCTGTTAAAATAGAATTTACTATAAAGAAATTTTCATTATTTACTTTTCTGTTTAAAAGACCAAGTAAAAGTAAATGTAGAAATTTCTTCACCTTTTTTATTTAAACCTATAGTTTCTATCGTTACAGTTTTTCCTTCGCTAGAACTTATAGCATCTTCAACTGTATTAATTATTTTTTCTACATCTTTGCATTCAAAAACTGTTAAACCAACGGCTTTTTTTGTAAATTTTGCTTGCATATCTACAACCAACATAGAAACTCTAGGATTTCTTTTTTGTATTGCCATTATTGCAGGCAAACCAGTAGAAAGTTCTGCTGCCATAGCCTGACAGGCAAAATATGTAGATTTAAAAGGATTTTGAGAAAGCCATTTATACGGAACACTAGTTTTGCAGCTGCTATTTGACAATGAAACAACTTTTACACCTGTAAACCAAGCAGAAGGTAGTTTAGCTAATAAATATAGTTTAAATTTATAACCAGAAACTTGTTCTTGAAAGCTTTTATAAATAGTTAATCTTTCTGCTGATGCTTTTAAAGTTGACATTTTTTTTAAATTTTGAACAAAAGTAAAGATTTTTGTAACTTTGAATTTAATAGTTTAAAAGATTTTTAAAAAAAATATTATTTTTACCCTAAAAGAAAATTAATTTATGAAAAACCTAAGTATTGTATTTTTTATTAGTATGTTGTTTTTAATCTCTTGTGAATCTTCTTCAACAGAAAATAAAGTTTCTGAGCAAGATATAGAAAGTATTATTGCAGATTTAAAAACTGTAAATACACTAGATAAAGAAAAAATTAATACATTTATTACAAGTGTAGATAATTTTGTTGTTTCAAACCCAAAATCTGAAAAAGCACCAAATTATTTAGAACTTAAAGCCAAATATATTACTGCTCTAGGAAAGCATAACGAAGCTATTAAGGTTTATGACAACATTTACCAAAATTATGAAAACTACAAAAACTATTCAGATGCGTTGTTTATGAAAGCCTTTATTTATGAAAACAATTTAAACAACAAAGCAGAAGCAGAATTGCATTATCAAAAGTATTTAAATGAATTTCCAAATGGTGTATTTGCAAAAGATGCTCAGTTTTCTTTAGACAATATGAATAAAACACCAGAAGAATTGATGGAAATGTTTAAAAAAATGAATGAAGAAGCTGAAAAAACTACTGCTCAGTAGTAAAAGCTTTTTTCAGTTTTCTTTTTAGTTGGTTTTCTGTAATGGAATAATCTAAATTGCCATTTTCTGAAACAGAAATATTTCCCGTTTCTTCAGAAACAATAAATGTAACAGCATCTGTTTGTTCAGAAATTCCTAGTGCTGCTCTGTGTCTTGTGCCAAGTCTTTTTGGCGAAATATCTTTTTCAGAAAGTGGAAGTGTACAACCTGCAGCAGTTATTTTGTTTTCAGAAATTAATATTGCACCATCATGAAGTGGCGCATTTTTCTCAAAAATACTTTCTATAAGTTTTGCACTAATATCTGCATTTAGTGCTATTCCAGAACTAGCTATAAACTGCAACTGCGAACTTCTAGTAATAACAATTAAAGCACCAGTTTTAGTTTCAGACATATCTTTCATGGCTGTAGCTATACTTTCTATTTCTGGTGTAAAATCTTCTGTTTTTTGTTGAAAAAGTTTATTGAAAAATTTATTTTTAGCCAAAGTTCTTCCTTTGCCTACAAGCAATAAAAAACGTCTAATTTCTGGTTGAAATAGTATGACAAATGCCAAAACACCAAGTTCAATAAATTGTCCAAGTATGGTTGATAACATTTTCATATCCAGTATTTTAACTAAATACCAAATCATGTATAAAAATGCTATTCCAATAAAAATATTGAAAGCAATACTTCCTTTAACCAATCGGTAAATATAAAATAATAGTATTGCTACTAGAAATATATCTATAAAATCTAGAAAACGAAATTCTAAGAAACCAATATGAATAGCAAAAAGGTTAAACATAGAAACAAAGATATAGCTATTTACGATTTATGATTTACGATTTACGATTTATTTTAAACTTTTTAGCAAAGTAGCCTTACAATTATTACAGATTTAAAGCCTCATAAAGTTTTATAAGTTCTACGGCTTCTTTTACATCATGAACACGCAATATTTTTGCTCCATTTTGCAAGGCAACCATATTTAAAGCTGTAGTTCCATTTAGTGCATTTGCTGCATTAGTATCTAATGTTTTCCAAATCATACTTTTTCTAGATAGACCTGCTAAAACCGGTTTGTCTATAAGATTACAAAATGCTTCTAAGTTATTTAACAACTCAAAATTTTGAGCTATAGTTTTACTAAAACCAAAACCTGGATCTATTAATATATCAGAAACATTTAAAGAAATAAGTTTATTTATTTTTGAAGATAATTCTTTAATAACATCAATTGTAACATTATTGTAATTTGTTAATGAGTGCATTGTTTCAAAATTACCTCTCAAATGCATTAAAATATAAGGGCAATTCAATTTGGCAACAGTTTCAAACATTTTATTATCAAAATTTCCACCAGAAATATCGTTGATTATTGCTGCACCATTATTTACCATTTCTTCGGCAACTTTTGCTCTAAAAGTATCTATAGATAAAACTGCTTCTGGAAATGATTTTACAATTGCAGCAACAATAGGCGATAAGCGTTTTAGCTCTTCTTCTTCTGAAATAAAATTTGCACTAGGTCTTGTACTTATAGCACCAATATCTATAATGTCTGCACCTTCTAAAAGCATTTTGCGGGTTTGTTTTAATGCTTTTTCTATAGAATTATTAGTACCACCATCATAAAAAGAATCTGGCGTAGCATTTAGAATTCCCATTAATAAAGGAGTGTCTAAAGAAATTAATTTTCCTCTGCATGAAATAGTTTGCTGCATATATTATATGCTAATTAGTTTTTCTCTTTTGTAAGTACTTCGTCTATTTCAAATTTAATTTCTGCACCACTTAAAGGAATAATTTTTGATTCTGAAAAAGTATTGTTCCATTGTAAAAACATATCAGCAAATTGCATATCTGCAACTTTTGCAGGTATATGAAATTTTGCAGTAAAAGCCATTTTATCGCCTTTATTTAATATATAAGGAGTTGCTTTTTTCTCATCATTAGCATAAACATCATTTTCATTTACCCTTGCAGAAATTTCGTTTAGTTTTATTACTGCAACATCGTCTCCGTGATATATACATTCAAATTTAATAGCAGTTTCGTCTGTTTTTTTCTTTACACGCTTTAAGTTTAAGGTAAAGTTTCCTTTACTATATGTGTTAGATGCTTCTGGTAATTTAAAATCATCCATTTTTTGAACTTTTCCTTTAGTTGGAACTTTAGAAATACCTTG
>CAKZQD010000130.1 GCA_937139485.1 uncultured Bacteroidota bacterium
ATTTTTTAAAGACCCTAGCCACCAAAGCGGCTCGCTTATTCTCGCCGATTTTATGACTCAACCTTAGACTTTACTCTTAGCAGATGCTTTAGGATACAATAGCGCCCTGTTAACTTTCCTGTGAGCAAGTCATGCTATCGATTAGCCGTTTATTTCCCATCCTAGCCATCGTCGTTTCGTTACTTGCCTACTACGATCCGTCACCACTGATTGCCTGGAAAGCCTCGATCATTCCATTATTATCGATAGTCATGTTCTGCATGGGCCTGACCCTGAGAGTTGCCGACTTCAAACGCGTTTGGAATAACCCACAACCCATTGCTCTAGCCATCATCATACAATTTTCCATCATGCCTTTAGCCGCCATACTGCTGGCCAAAGCGTTTAACCTAACAGACGAATTTACAATAGGTATGCTCATTGTAGGAGCCTGCGCTGGCGGTACCGCGTCCAACGTAATGACCTACCTAGCCCGTGGCGATGTCGCACTCTCGGTTAGTATGACACTTGCGTCAACATTATGGGGCGTCTTTGCCACACCATGGATCATCAGCATGACCGCGGGAGAAATCATTCACGTAGACAGCATTAATATTCTTATAAGCGTAATTCAAATGGTATTGATTCCACTAACCGCAGGCATTCTAATCACCCACTACCAGCCAGCCTTTACCAACATGATCAATAAACACCTCGCCGATATCGCCAGCGGCTTTATTTTATTAATCATCGCCATCATCGTTGCACTGAATGCCGACGAAATTGCTACCGTCGGTTACGCCGTTTTTGCAGCCGTTGCCTTACACAACATTATCGGCCTAATCAGCGGCTACGCGGCGGGCAAACTGACCCGACAAACAGAAGTCACTTGCCGCACACTGGCCATCGAAATTGGAATGCAAAACTCAGGATTAGGCGTCGCCTTAGCATTAAAATATTTTGGCCCGATGGCCGCTTTACCAGGCGCTATCTTCAGCATCTGGCACAATATAAGCGGCTCACTTTTAGCAGGCTTATGGCGCTTTCAAACCGACATGAAAATTCGAGCGGCTGAACAACAGCAAAAAGGAAAAGTAAAAGCTTTTGACCCAGAAGCTATGGAAAATGTAGAAGCTATTTATGACGATAAAGTCACTTTCTGTAAAAACCAGTATGAAGCAACTGAAGGGGCTGATTTTATGGTTATCGTTACAGAATGGTTGGTTTTTAGAGATCCAGATTTTAATAAATTGAGTAACAATTTAAGTACACCATTAATTTTTGATGGAAGAAACTTATTTGATTTAACTAAAATGCAAGAAAGAGGATTTTCATATTTCAGCATAGGAAGAAAAGATATTTAATGAGTAGAAAACGTATATTAATAACAGGAGCTGCTGGTTTTTTGGGTTCTCACCTTTGCGACAGGTTCGTAAAAGAAGATTACCATGTAATAGGTATGGATAATTTAATTACCGGAAAACTAAGAAACATAGAACACTTGTTTCACTTAGAAAATTTTGAGTTTTTCAACTATGATGTTACTCGTTTTATTCACATACACGGCAAGTTAGATTATATATTGCATTTTGCTTCGCCAGCAAGTCCAATAGATTATTTAAAAATACCAATTCAGACTTTAAAAGTTGGTTCACTAGGAACACACAACTGTTTGGGTTTGGCTTTAGAGAAAAAGGCTAGAATTTTAATCGCCTCTACATCAGAAGTTTATGGAGATCCTTTGGTGCACCCTCAAAACGAAGATTATTATGGAAACGTAAATCCTGTAGGACCAAGAGGTGTATATGACGAAGCCAAACGTTTTCAAGAAGCTATGACAATGGCTTATCATACGTATCACGGTGTAGAAACTAGAATAGTAAGAATTTTTAATACTTATGGTTCCCGAATGCGATTAAATGATGGAAGAGCATTACCAGCTTTTATTGGTCAAGCTTTGAGAGGAGAAGATATTACCGTTTTTGGAGATGGAAGCCAAACCAGATCTTTTTGTTATATAGACGACTTGGTAGAAGGAATATACAGATTATTGCATTCCGATTATCATTTGCCTGTAAACATTGGAAACCCAGATGAAATTAGCATTAAAGATTTTGCTGAAGAAATTATAGAACTTACCGGTTCTGACCAAAAAATAGTTTACAAAGATTTACCAAAAGATGATCCTTTACAAAGGCAACCAGATATTACCAGAGCAAAAGAAATTTTAGGCTGGGAACCAAATGTTTCTCGAAAAAAAGGTTTGAAATTGACTTATGATTATTTTAAGTCGCTTTCAAAAGAAGAACTAATGTCGAAAGAGCATAATAATTTTGAAAAATTTATAAAAAAGAACTAATGGATTATTTTGTACACGAAAGCAGCTATGTAGATGATGGCTGCACCATAGGAAAAGGAACAAAAATTTGGCATTTTTCACATATTATGTCAAACTGTACTTTGGGCGAAGGCTGCAATATAGGTCAGAATGTAGTGGTTTCTCCAGATGTAAAACTTGGGAAAAACGTAAAAGTTCAAAACAATGTATCTATATATACAGGTGTAATTTGTGAAGACGATGTTTTTTTAGGTCCATCAATGGTTTTTACTAACGTAATGAACCCAAGATCTGCAGTAAACAGAAAAAATGAATATATGAAAACGGTAGTAAAAAAAGGTGCTTCTATTGGAGCAAATGCTACTATCGTTTGTGGAAACGATATAGGAGCGTTTTCATTTATTGGTGCAGGAACAGTTATTACTAAAGAAGTTTCAGCTTATGCATTGATGGTAGGAAATCCTGGAAAACAGCTTGGTTGGATGAGTGAATACGGACAAAGATTAGAATTTGATGTAGACGGAATAGCTGTTTGTAGTGAAAGTAAAGAAAAATATAAATTAGAAAATAATAAAGTCAATAAAATATAACGAACTATGATTGATAAATTACTAAATAAAGAAAATAAACTAGCCGTTATCGGTTTAGGATATGTAGGATTGCCTATTGCATTAGAATTTGCAAAAAAAATGTCTGTAATTGGTTTCGATATCAATGCAGAAAGAGTAGAAATGATGAAAAACAACATCGATCCTTCTCAAGAACTTGAAGCAGAAGCTTTTGAAGGAACAGATATTTATTTCACAGCAGATCCAGCAGAATTGGCAGAAGCTACTTTTTTTATAGTAGCAGTGCCAACACCAGTAGATAAACATAAAGTTCCAAACTTAACGCCCGTTTTAAGTGCTTCAAAGACTTTAGGTAAAATATTGAAAAAAGGAGATTATGTCGTTTATGAATCTACAGTTTATCCAGGTTGTACAGAAGAAGATTGTATTCCAGTTTTAGAAGCAGAATCAGGTTTAAAATTTGTAGACGATTTTAAAGTAGGTTACTCGCCAGAAAGAATTAATCCGGGAGACAAAGAGCACACGATTACTAAAATTTTAAAAGTAGTATCTGGTTGCGATGACGAATCTTTAGACATTATAGCCAAAGTATATGAATCTATTGTTACTGCAGGTGTACACAGAGCACCAACTATGAAAGTAGCCGAAGCAGCAAAAATTATAGAAAACACGCAAAGAGATGTAAACATAGCTTTGATGAACGAGTTGTCTAAGATTTTTGATTTGATGGATATTAATACTTTTGATGTTTTGGAAGCAGCTGGAACTAAATGGAATTTTTTAAAGTTTTTCCCAGGTTTAGTAGGTGGACATTGTATTGGAGTAGACCCTTATTATTTAACTTACAAAGCAAACGCACTAGGTTACAAATCTGAAGTAATCCTTTCTGGTAGAAGAATTAATGATTCTATGGGTGCTTATGTAGCTAAAAACCTAGTTCAAAAATTGATAAAAGCAGGAAAATCTGTAGCTCAATCTAAAGTTTTGGTTATGGGAGCAACTTTTAAAGAAGATGTAGCAGATATTAGAAATTCTAAAGTAATAGATGTAATTAATGAATTAAAATCATTTTCACTTAGCGTTGATGTTGTAGATGCTTATGCAGAAAAAGCAGAAATGCATGAAGAGTATGGCGTAGAATTATTAGAAAATGTAGCCACAGATTATGATGCAGTAATAGTAGCCGTAAATCACGATAAATATATGAAATTAGACGAAGATTATTTCAAGTCTATAACCAATGATAAAGCCATTTTAGTAGACGTAAAAGGAATTTACAGAAACAAAATTAAAGACCTTCAATACTGGTCGTTTTAATAATTAATATTAGATTTTGGTTTTAATGCCAAAAGCTAATAGCCAAAAGCTAATAGCCAATTATGAAAAAGAAAATATTAGTAACAGGAGGAGCAGGATTTATAGGCTCGCACGTAATAAGACTATTCGTAAACAAATACGAAGACTACGAAATTGTAAATTTGGATAAATTGACTTACGCAGGAAATTTAGAAAACCTTACAGATGTTGAAAATAAAGCGAATTACAGATTTGTAAAAGGCTGTATTACAGATAAAGATTTTATTAGCGAATTGTTTGAAAAAGAGCAGTTTGATGCAGTAATTCATTTAGCAGCAGAATCTCACGTAGATCGTTCTATAACCAATCCACTAGAGTTTGTAGAAACCAATGTAATGGGAACAGTAAATTTACTTTTAGCTGCCAAAGCTACTTGGAAAGACAAAACAGATAAATTATTTTATCATATTTCTACAGACGAAGTATATGGAACACTTGGTGATACGGGTTTGTTTACCGAAACAACACCTTACGACCCTAGATCGCCATATTCAGCTGCAAAAGCAAGTTCAGATCATTTTGTAAGAGCTTGGGCGCATACTTATGATATGCCAGTAGTTATATCAAACTGTTCAAATAATTATGGAGCTAACCAGTTTCCAGAAAAATTATTACCACTTTTTATCAATAATATAAGAAACAACAAATCACTTCCTGTTTACGGAGATGGAAAATATACCAGAGATTGGCTTTGGGTAGAAGATCACGCAGCAGCTATTGATGTTATTTTTCATAAAGGAAAAAACTTGGAAACATACAATATTGGTGGTTTTAATGAGTGGACAAACATCGATTTAATCAAATTGCTTTGTGAGCAAATGGATTTGAAACTAGGAAGAGAAAAAGGAAGTTCAGAAAAATTAATTACCTACGTAAAAGACAGACCTGGGCACGACAAACGCTATGCAATAGATGCTACAAAACTGGAAAGAGAATTGGGTTGGAGACCTTCAGTTACTTTTGAACAAGGGCTTGCAAAAACTATAGATTGGTATTTGGCAAACGAAGAATGGATGAACAACATTACTTCTGGTGACTATGAAAAATATTACGAAAAACAATATGCTCAATAATGGAAATGTACCAAGCTAAATATCATGAAGTAGATATCGAAAATACTAGTTTTTTAGTAACTGGTGGCGCTGGTTTTATAGGGTCTCATATAGTAGAATATTTGATGCTCAACAATGCAAAAAAAGTTCGTGTATTAGATAATTTAATGACAGGAAACTATGCCAATATTCAAAAATGGGAGTCAAGTCCTAATTTTGAATATATGGAAGGCGACATTAGAGATACTTCAACTTGTATGAAAGCTTGTACAGATATTGATTTTGTTTCGCATCAAGTGGCACTTGGTTCTGTGCCTAGATCTATAAAAGATCCAGTAAGAACAAACGCTATAAATGTAGATGGTTTTTTAAATATGCTGGTAGCAGCAAAAGACTGTAAAGTAAAACGATTTGTATATGCTTCATCTTCATCAGTTTATGGTGATGAACCAAATTTGCCTAAGTTTGAAGATAGAACAGGAAATCCATTATCACCTTATGCGGTTTCAAAAGCTACTAATGAACTTTATGCCAAAGTTTTTCAATCTACTTATGGAATGGAAATTATTGGCTTGAGATATTTTAATATTTTTGGCCCAAGACAAGATCCAAACGGCCCTTATGCAGCAGTAATTCCTATTTTTATAGATTATTTAAAAAGAAAACAAGCTGTTTATATAGACGGTGATGGTGAGCAAACCAGAGATTTTACTTTTGTGGAAAATGCAGTACAAGCCAATGTTCGAGCTATGCTTACACAAGAAGAAGGCGCAACAGGGCAAACTTATAATATTGCTTTTGGAAAAAATTATTCTGTAAATCATTTATTTTCTGTAATTAAAAATGGAATGCAGACAGACCAAAATGCTATTCATAGAGAAAGTAGGCAAGGAGATGTAAGAAATTCATTGGCAGATACTTCAAAAGCAGAAAAATTACTAAAATATAAACCATTATTTAGTTTTGAAGATGGTATGAAATTTACTTTAGAAGCATATTTGAAATAATGAACAAGAAGATCTCAGCATTACTTAGTAGAGACTTCCGTATTGGACATAGTTATTTCATGAATGGGAAAGCATCTGATATCCAATCACTAAAAAGAACCTGGTTTGGCAGTGTTCTTCCATTGTTAAACGAGTATTTCTATGATGAGCCTAAAAAGCTAAAAGCAATTGTTGCTCCATTTCTTAATGATGTCGAAACAATAGAAATTGAAGGTTTTGACTACTTAAGTGATGAGCAATCGTTAGAGTTTATAAAAATTGAAGATATGGCTGGGTACCGTAAAGGCCCTATTTATATTCGAGGTTCAAAACATGTTCCGCCAGCAAGCGAACATATAATGGACTGCATGTCGGTATTAAAAGAACTTATCTCGGGTGAAGAAAACCCAATTGTTCGTGCAGTTCTAGCTCATTGGTTTATTGGTTACATCCATCCTTACTTTGACGGCAATGGTCGAAGCGCCCGATTCTTAATGAACTTCTTACTTATACAGGGAGGCTATCCTTGGGCAGTGGTTAAAAATTCGAATCGCTCTGAATAT
>CAKZQD010000131.1 GCA_937139485.1 uncultured Bacteroidota bacterium
ACTTGTTTCTTTATCTTGTCTTCTTCTTAACCGATCTTCGCTGCGCTCGATAATACGCTCCAGCAAAAGTCTGGAACTTTCTGGATTACTGGCCAACCAAAGGTCGAAATGATCTTTTATTGTTGCTTCGGTTAATTTCGCAGCAAGAGGGGTGGCTAGTCTATCTTTGGTTTGTCCTTGAAATTGTGGGTCCCTGATAAAGACAGAGAGAACCGAAATGCTCACGTTCAGAAGGTCGTCGCCCGTAATTTGGGCGGCTTTTTTTATGCCTGTGAGTTCGCCGTACGCTTTGAGCCCCTTTAAAAGTCCTGCGCGCATACCACTTTCATGGCTGCCGCCATCAGGTGTCGGGATTGTATTACAATAGGAATTGACGAAGCCTTGTTCGTCTCGGGGCCAGCAGATTGCCCATTCGGCGCGTCCTTGACCATCAGAAAATTCAGCTTCACCTGCAAAGGGATCTAAGAGTTTATGCGCGGATGTTGCTGGTTTGACTAAGGATAAAATTGCGTCTTGATGAATCTCATCGATAGGCAAAAAACCCATTTTTATGCGTGATTCTGACCTAGCCATGGGATGCTCCTTTCTGTCTCATTTATGCGATTATTTTTGTGTTGTAGGTTTTCAGAGTTATTGCGTGAGGTGTCAAAGTTATTGCGTTAATTTGCCAAGTAGTATCTATACTATTACCAATCATTCTAACTCTTTCAGTAGTAAGTTCCTCCAAAAATTGATCAGAATTTAATACTGTGTTGTCATAAGTAGTTAAATCACCATTCATAGCAGCAGTATGAATAATTTCAGCCAATGGTAATTGAGGATAAGCGAAAATTAAATTCATTTTCTCTCTAGTATCAATTATTCTCCATAATCTTTTAGACCAAAAAACGTCTGCTTCTCTAATATCATCATAAGGAATTATTTCCTTTTCTACCGTAGTAACTTTCTCGTACACACCGTCTATTGGTTCTTGAGCATTGGCAAAACCAAATACTAAAACAAATAAAGCAGCTAATAATAAATTTTTCATTTGACTCATATTTAATTGTAACAAGTTTAAAACGTTTTTAATCAAAAATTATTTTAAACCTCTTTAAATTATTCTATATTATATTAAAAGTTAAAGAAGGTAAGGTTCTTGTAGTACCATCTGGTCCTCTAACTTTAATTTTTTGAAATATTGCAATATCTTTCGGTCTAGCTCTATTTAATAAGTTTTTTACTTGAGAACCTAATGTAGGACCAGAGTTACCTCTTGCTGGCAATACTTCACCTTTAGAAACTAAAGTAAAATCATAACTAGCAACTGTAAATCTTGCATCAAAATCGAAATCTTTTAATAATGCAATAATACCAGTTTGAGCAGCTAAAGTACCTTTTTGAATATTTCCTCCTTGCAGTTTTCCACCTAAAGTAGGTACTGGATCAGGAATTCTTTTTACTCTAAATTTAGCAGTAAAAGACTTTGTAGGTTTTCCATCTGGAGTTGTACCAGATGCTGTTAAAGTAGCTTCACCTTGTTTAGATACTTTTGCAACCCATCCATTTCCACTTTTAGAAATAGAACCTCCAGATAAAGAAGCTCTTTCTGAACCTGGTTTAGCATCACCTACAGTAATGGACATTGGATTATCTACACCAATATATAATACATTCATTTTGGTAGGAGAAGCAGAGAAACCTCCTGCGGCAGCTCCTTCATAAGAACTTTTAAAAGGATACCAATCGAAACCTCCTGCTGGGTTTTCTATTTTAATAGCACCTGCATAAGCATTTTGACCAACAGAAGTACCTCTTGTTAATTTACCATTTGCAGGTAATTTTTTTGGTTCTGACTTAAATGGTGTTTCTGTTGCAGAATTAAAAGGTAGAAAATCTCCAACTGAATCTTTCTCAAATTTATCCCAATCTAAGCTTCCAACATAAGTTTCTGCTATCATTCCATTACTTGATGCAGTTAAAAATATATTAGCTTCATATTGTGCTCCACCAGGTAAATAAGCTTTTTCAGCTTGTACAGTTGCTCTTAATTTATCAAATTTAAAATCTAATTTCCCAATTCTATTTAACAAAAATTCATTAATTGAAGCTTCAGCACTTAGTGCATCGTTCTCAATCTTTGTTAAGATTGTCATAGTACCAGGAGTTGGAACATGGTGAAATTGGTAATACCAATTCTTAATGTCTTTTTCTGGATCTGTACTATCTTCTGCTCTTAAAGTAAGTCCTGCTTCTAATGATGTTAAATCAGCATCGGTAACACCTTTGACATCTTTTAAAGCAGCCATTAACGTACTTTTAGTAGCATTAATTTTATCTTGAAGTTCTTGTCCTTTAAATTTACTTGGAGCAGCTTCTGGGTCAGATAATAATCTTGTACCAGAATCAATGTCATCTAATTTCTCTGGTTCTCCTGGTCTTTCAGGATTTTCACCAGAATTCTCTGGCAACAAAAGTGTTGCTTTTAATTCATTTAAAAAAGAAATCAAATCATTAGTTATTCCAGAAATTTCTTTTGACTTAGCTAATAAAGGCTGAGCTTCTGCAGATGTTTTACTATCGCTAGCCATAGCTACTAATGCCTCATCTACACTTTTTATTTTGTCTTCTAATACTCCGTTAGAATTTTCAATACCAACTTCTACTAATCTGAATGCTTCTAATACTTCTGAAGATACATTCATTGCTAGTAAAGCCGTTAACACAAGATACATCATGTTTATCATCTTCTGCCTAGGAGTTAATTTACCACCTGCCATGTTTTTTTAGTTTTTTAGTTAAAAATTTATTTTAAATATGTAAGTAGTTAATTATTGTGGTCTCATTGCTGTTAACATATTTCCATAAACATTGTTTAAAGAATTTAAGTTATGTGCTAATGAATCCATTTGTTCTTTAACTGCAACAGTTGTTGTGCTAATTTCTTTCATACCATCTAAAGTAGTAGCTAAGCCTTCTGCTGAAGATAATGCTGAAGAGTAAGCATCTTTAACTTCTCCTAAAGCATTAGCTGCCGCTCTTGCATTTGAAGCATAATCAGATGTTGCTGCCATAGCATCACCCATATCGCCCATTGAAGAAACATTTGCAGATAATTTACCTAAATTATCTCCTAATTTATTAATCATATTTTGCTCTATGTTTGCTTCAGACAACATTGAATCTAATTTTTGAGTAATAGAACCTCCAGATTCAGCTATACCACCTTCACCTAAATAATCATCATTTAATTCAGGATATACTTTTTCCCAGTGATATTCATGAGTTTCTGATTGTGGTTCGAAAGCAGAAATTATAAAAATTAATACTTCTGTGCCCATACCTATAATAAGCATTTCTTTTGCAAAAGGCCAGTGCATTAATTTAAATAATGCTCCTGCAATTACTACTGCTGCTCCAATAGAGTATGCGTAATTTAATATAGTTTTTCCTGATTTCGTGTGAAAGAATGATTTTTTAGCCATTTTTATTTACGTTTTTTATGTTTTGAATAGTTAAATGTTAATTATTGTTGTTTATAGTTTAGAAAGAATTATCTGTAAAATCTCTTCCTAAATATGTAGATACGCATCTGAAACCGATATAAGATTTTGTTTCAAAAGAATATTCCCAGTGTCTTGTTCCGTTTTGGATAAAGTATCCTATATCTTTCCAAGAACCACCTCTTATTACTTTTCTTTTCATTGTATTTGGTTCAGAATCATTAGCATCATATCTAATATCTGGATTTAAATCGTGTACAAAAGAGTAAGAATTTTCGTAATAAGCTGATGAAGTCCATTCTGAAACATTTCCAGCCATATTATATAGACCATAATCGTTTGCCCAGTAAGAATCTGTTTGAACTGTATATAAACCACCATCTTCGGGATAATTTCCTCTACCAGGCTTAAAGTTTGCTAATAAACAACCTTTTGCATTTCTAATATAAGGCCCACCCCAAGGATATGGTGCTAATTTTCTTCCTCCTCTTGCAGCATATTCCCATTCGTGTTCTATTGGCAATCTAAAATCGTCCATCATTGGTTGACCAACAGACTGTTTGTAGCCGTTCCAAACTTGTGTTCTCCAAGCACAGAAAGCATTTGCTTGATCCCACCCAATTCCTACTACTGGGTAGTTATCAAATGCAGGGTGTCTGTAATAGTTTCTAGAAAATGGTTCGTTATAAGAGTAAGAAAAATCTCTAATCCAAACTAATGTATCTGGGTATATAGATGCTTCTTCTTCTATCATTAAATCTTCTCTATCTATACCTGGTTCTTTTGCAGCTGTTTGCCAGTCTACCCATACATATTTATATGCCATTTGAGATGCATCTAAACCACCACCCATTGGGTCGTCATTTGGTAAATACATTGCAGATAAAAGTTCTCTAGTTTCAGCATCTGAATAATCTATTTTTTGTTTCCAATCTATTTGCTCATTTCCAGTAACTTCGTCTACTATAATATGATCTAATAATTGGTGAGCAATTGAGTCTCTAACCCACTCTACAAACTGTCTATATTCATTATTGCTTATTTCTTGGTCGTCCATAAAGAAACCTGAAATAGAAATAGTTTTACTTCTTGCTACCATTGCGTTGTTTACATCTTGGTCAGATGGACCTATGTGTAATCTACCTGAAGGTACGTAAACCATTCCATAAGGCATGTCTGGTCTCCAAGATGGTCTATTCTGAACACCTAAAAGTTGTCCGTTGTAACCGCCGCCGCAACTACCTAAAAAAAGTAATAAAGAGACAGCAAATATTCCTGCAAATGATCTTAATTTCATAATATGCTTTTATTCGTGTTATTGTTAAAGTCTGTAAATATATATCATTATTTAAAAAAAGGAGAAAAATTTAAACAAAATTTCTGCTTTCTTATAAATATCTTGGGTTAAATAAGACATTACCTTTGTTTTTTGTGGAAAACTTCTGAGGTAAGAAATAACTTATACTTATTTCATGCGATCCGAAGTTTGATTTATTTAAGAAAGAAACATTATAATCATAAGAATAGCCTAGTCTTATCATATCTTTAATTTTCAATCCAAAAGTTCCTATTAAGGCATCATTATTTAAACCTGTGTAACCTCTAAACGATAATCCGAAATAAATATTGTTTATTTCTGTTAAAATTCCAAATTGTATTTGGTGTTTTATAAAATCGGTGTTAAAGCTTGCCATTGGTTCTATATTCACATTTTTCAATTCTATAACGTATGATGTATATGCGTTTATTGTACGGTCTATAGAAATATTTGTTTCAAGATTTGATTTTAATAATTTAAATTTAGGATTATTTATATTCTGAACTGCTATTCCTAGCTTAAAACTGGCTATTTTATAGTGTACTCCAAATGAAAAACTTGGTGATATTCCTCCTGAATTTTCGGCTGGTATTATTTCATCATTGTGAATTACTAATTGATTTTCATAATTTCCTCCAGCTGCTCGCAATTTATTTCCATTAATGCTAAGATTGCTTATACCTATTCCTATGCCAAAAGAAATTGTACTTTTATTTATATTTAAATGATATGCTCCTGTGAGTTCGGCTAAAGTATATCTTTGATAAGCTATAAAATCGTTGATTAACCTAAAGCCTATTCCATAGTTTTTTGCAAATATGGGCATGCTAAATTCTGCAAATTGACTCGCTAATGCTCTTTTTGATAAAAATGTATATTGACTTCTGTGTGCTATTGTAGCTTGGAGTAAGCTTTCACTTCCTGACAATGCTGGATTTAGAAAAAGTTTATATTTATCTTGCTGAGAAAACTCTACCCATTGCTGTGCGTGCAATGTTGTAAGTCCAAAAAAAAATATGGTGATAAATAAAACTTTTTTCATTCAATATGATTTATAAAAACCTAATTCTGAATATAAAAGTAATAAATAAAATACAAAGAGTTGAGTTCTTGTTACTTATTATTCTTAAAGTAATGAATAATAGCTTCTGGCATTGATCTTCCGCCTTCGAATGGTGCTTTTACTTGCACATTTAAACCAAATTCTTCTGCTTTTGCTAATGTATTTGGACCAAAAGTAGCTATAATGGTGTTTTTTTGTGTAAAGTCAGGGAAATTATCATATAAAGATTCTAAACCACTTGGACTAAAAAACACCAACATATCAAATTCTAAATCACTCAACTCATATAAATCTGCTGGTACTGTTTTGTATAGTATTGCTTCTTTAAATTCAAAGTCATTTGATCTTAAAAAGTTGGGAATATGACTTGGCTTTATACTTATACAAGGATATAAAAACTTACCTGTAGACTTATGCTTCTTTAATAAAGCATCAAATTCTGTCATTGATCCGTTTCCAAAAAAAACTTTTCTTTTTCTATATTGAATATGCTTTTGAAGATATAGTGCTATGGCTTCAGAAACACAGAAATATTTTGTTTCTTGTGAAATAGTAACTCGCATTTCATCGCAGAGTCTAAAGTAATGATCCATTGCATTTCTACTTGTAAAAATTACTGCTGGAAAATCATTTAGATTGATGCGTTGTTTTCTAACTTCTTTTACTGTTGCTCCTTCTATTTCTATAAAAGGGTAAAAACTTAGTTCTACATCAAACTTTTTTGCTAAAGAAAAATATGGAGATCTTGAATTCTCTGGCTCTGGCTGAGAAATTAAAATCTTTTTTGTGTTATTTGACTTATCTGAGACAGACGACATAAAAATTTTATTTATAAATTTCTACTTAGATATTTTAGCAATATCGCCATAGGTAAAATTTTGAAAGTGCAAAGATAAAGAAAAAAGTAAAAAGAACCTATTTTTATTTTATAGGCTTTTAGAATGAAAATATTTCTTATTTCTTTATAAATGTAAACCGCTACTAATACAGTTGCTAAGGCTATGCTTGTAATATAAGCTAACTTAAATGATAAATAAACACTAAGCATAGTTGCCAAAAAAATTAATGGAATTGAGCATATCAAGATAGAAATATTGTTAAAAAAAATAGTTTGCAACAAATCGTTTGCTTTTAATAAATAACTAGTTACATAATTTATTAGTGCATCTAAGATGAAAAAAAACATCAAGGCTATTGCTATTAGTAATAAATCTAAATTTAGATTATAAACAATATTTAATGCATAAATAAAACTAAGTAGAAAAATAAAAAAAAGTAAAAAATATGCGTACAAATAGCTATTACTTCTTTTAGATTCTGTTTGTGAAAGTTGCTTTAAAATATTTATACTTGACAAGGTACTCATCACTTTTTTTAATTTTGCCTTTGAGAAGTTCATTAAAAAAATAGAAATACTCAACAAATTCAATAAAAAAAGAAAAAAGTATTGTTTAAAAGAATTAGTTGTTTTTTGTTCTGTTATTAATATTTCTTTGGGCAAATTATTTATGCTTTGCTCAGAAAATATGTGCTGAAAATTATTTTTTTCAACTTTATCTATTATTACTGAAGTGTCGGTTTGACAATATACACTTAAAGAAATAAACAATATGCTCAATAATGTAAAGTATTTCATTTAAAACAAATTTATGTAACCAAAATGAATTTTACCGTTTCTCAACTCAATTTTATTATCAAATTGTTTTCCTAGAGCGTAACTTAGACTAAAAATTCCTCCTTTTGTTTCTAGTGCAGCTCCTATTCCAAAGCCAAAAGGGGTATCTAGTGTACCGTTATTAAATCTTGCATCTTCTACTAAAGCCATATCTCCAAAGGTGTAAAAATAAGTGTTTTTAGAAAGTAGAAAATGATATTCTAGTGTAAATAATGAATAAAAGGGTGAATAAATTGCATCTTCATCAAATCCTCTTAATAAATTGGCTCCACCTATTCTAAACTTTTCGTTTTCTAATATATTTTTTGAAATAAAAAAGCTTGATTGATTGCTTAACAGAAATGAATGTCTTTTTAATATTGGAATATTGTATTCAAAATAGGTTTCTAAACTAAAATTGATACTTCTGGAATTGATGTTTTCATATATATTTTCATTGATCGTTTTCAAAGTACCATTTTCTATTATTTTTTTTGTTCCTAAGGCACCCGAAATACTAATATTATAGCCTTTTCTTGGGTTTAAGATATAATCAAGTTTTTGAAAATGTAGTTTTAGACCAAATCTATTATCCGACAAATCTAAAATTTCGGGTAAGGCATTTGTTCTACGTACTTTTGTTGTATCATAATTTAAAACATTTGATGTTTTGTTTTCGTAATACAACTGAATAAAATCTGCTCCATTAAAGTGATAATGCACGCCTGCTTTTGAGTTTAGGTTTAAAAAAGATGTATCATTTTTATATAAAGAAAAAGCAGCTTTAAGTCCAAAAGGAAGATTTAATAAAAATGGGTAATTTAGTTTAAGATCTAAGTTTTGTGTTCTTGGTTTTAGCTGTTTAAAATCTAAATATATTTCTTCTCCTACGCCAAAAGAATTTCTTAAATGCAACTTTACATCTCCTGTAATATTTACCTTATTTTTTGTTAGTGAACTATTTGGTGCTATACCCAAAAGTGCATTAAATTGATTAGATTTTTGCTTTGCCAAATAAACATAAATGCTTGCTTTGCCGTTTTCAAAATAGACTTTTGCTTTTTCACTTTCATTTAAAAATGGCAACTGTGCTAGTTTTTCACTAATACTTTCTATTTTGGCTTTATTATAAAAATCGTCTTTTTTTATGCTTAAATAATTTTGCAAATAGCGCGATTTTGTTTTTGTATTTCCTTCTACTATTATAGTATCTATCACAAACAGCTCGTTTTGTTTTACATATATTTTAGAAACAATTTGCTTATCTGCAATAAAAAAACTATCTAAATAAACTTCTGCAAAAGGATAACCTCTGTTTTCATAAAAATTTAAAACATCGTACTGAAGTTGTTCTATTTCTTGAAACGAGAAAGTTTTATTGGAAAACTTTAATTCTTGAAACTTCACTTTTCGAACTACTTCTTCTTGCAAATTTCCATTTTCTAATGCTGTCAACATATATTTTTCTCCAAGAAATAGGTAAGCGTTTAAAACATCTTGCTCATAGCTAAAACTATCTATAGATGCTTCTATAAAACCTAAATTATACAGTTTATAAAGTGTTTGTTTTAAACTTTGTTCTGCCTTTTCTTTAGCATTGAAAAACTTTTTTTGTTTTAAAAGTTTTGGTAAAACAGTTTCTGATTTGAGAACATAATTAATGCCTATTTTTTCTTGAGCATTTAAAGAAATAAGCACAGCAAACAAAAATATATTTATGAAAATTAGTTTCATTACACTACAAAAGTAAGTTTTCTACACAACTCTTTGTTTTGCTTTTCATTGTAAATAAAAATAGTAATTGCTTTTGCTTAGTTTTGCAAAAAAATATCTAATGGCAGGAATTTATATACATATTCCATTTTGTAAAACAGCTTGTAACTATTGCAATTTTCATTTTTCTACTTCTATGAATATGAAAAATGATTTTGTACAGGCATTATTAAAAGAAATTGAACTTCGAAATATTTATTTAGGTCTTGAAACTATAGAAAGCATTTATTTTGGTGGTGGAACGCCTTCGCTTTTAGAAGCTGAAGATTTAAAACAAATTTTTGAAGCATTATATAAACAATATAAAATTGCTTCGGATGCTGAAATAACATTAGAAGCAAACCCTGATGATATTGATAAAGAAAAACTATTAGTTTGGAAACAAAGCGGTATAAATAGATTAAGCATTGGAACACAATCTTTTATAGAGCGAGATTTGCAATTTATGAAACGAGTACATACTGCAGAAGAAGCAAAAAAATCTATTCTTTTGGCTGCCGAAAGTGGTTTTGACAATATTACTATTGATTTAATTTATGGTGTGCCAAACCAAAGTGAAATGGATTGGTTATCTAATTTATCTATGGCTATGGATTTACCTATTCAACATCTGAGTTGCTATGCACTTACTGTAGAAGAAGATACTATTTTATTTCACGATATTAGAAAAGGAAAAACCGCTGCGCCTATAGATGAAAATGCTTCTACTCATTTTGATATATTAATGGCTTTTGCAGCAGAAAATGGAATAGAACATTACGAAATTTCTAATTTTTGTAAACCTGGTTTTGAATCGAAACACAATACAAGCTACTGGCAAAACAAAGCTTATATTGGTCTGGGACCTTCGGCACATTCTTTTAATAAAATAAGTAGACAATGGAATATTGCCAACAATAAAAAATATATTGATGCTCTGAATGAAAACAAACTACTTTTTGAAGAAGAAACATTGACTAAAACAGAGCGACTAAACGAATATATAATGACTGGCTTGAGAACAAAATGGGGTATTGACTTGAGCTACATCGATGAAGTTTTTGACAAGAAAAAAGAACTGATGAATAAAATTGGTAACGAAGATCAATCCTTGTTTGAATGGGAAATAAAACGCAGCAAAAAAGGAACGGCTTTTATTTACAAGTTATCGAATAAAGGCATGCACTTTGCTGATAGAATTGCTAGTAATTTATTTTTTGATTGAGATGATAGATGTTAGGTGTTAGATGTTAGATGTTAGATGTTAGATGTTAGATGTTAGATGTTAGATGTTGGATGTTGGATGTTGGATGTTGGATGATATATGATAGATGTTAGGTGTTAGGTGTTAGATGATAGATGTTAGAAATTAGAGTACAGACTTTTCTAAGTTTTATTATATTTGTAGAATGCAGATTACTTACAAAGACTATACTTTCAATTTAGCTAAACCGCTAGATATTTCTATTGCTATTAAAAATGGAAACAACAATCCCAAAGCTTTTTATGGCCCTGATACTATTTTAGAGCCTGTTCGTACAGACGAGTTTGTAGGTTCTACTACCGAAGGTGGCATTTTGAATTTCAAGAATGTATTTTTAAATCCACACGGAAACGGAACGCATACCGAATGCCTTGGTCATATTACTGAAAATGATTTTACTATAAATAAATGCCTTAAAGAATTTCATCATTTGGCACAATTGGTAACAATTACACCAGAAAATTTGGCAAATGGAGATACTATAATCTCTGAAAAACAGGTAAAATCTTTAAATTTTAATAATGATGCCAAAGCAATAATAATAAGAACACTTCCAAATACTAAAGATAAAACTACTAGAGATTGGTCTGGAAAAAATCATACATATATTCATCATTTGGCTATGAAACACTTAGTCGAAAATGGCTTTGAGCATTTTTTGATAGATTCGCCAAGTGTAGATAGAGAAGATGATGCTGGAAAACTGCTAGCTCATAAAACCTTTTGGGGATTGCTCAATGAAAACACACAAGAAAAAGGAGCAGTAAAAATAGATGATTCTCATACTTTAGATAGAAAAAATTGTACTATTACCGAAATGATTTTTGTTCCTAAAGAGATAAAAGATGATTTGTATTTGATGAATATTCAAATTATATCTTTAGAAATGGATGCTAGTCCAAGTAAGATTTTGTTGTTTGAAAAAATATAAACACAAAAGGCTCAAAAGTTTTTTTTGACTTGCAAAGGCGCTGAGGCGCAAAGCTTAGTAATAAAAGTGTGTAATGGTAATATTCTAAGTCAAGCTTTATTTCAAAGTATTTTGAAAATTTACAAAACCAAAAACTTCTATTTGATTTTTAGATTTATTTATTCTATAAACTATTTTGTAGCCTTTAAATATTAAATCACTAATTTCATAATCATCAAAATAAATTGATTTTCAATTTTTATATGGCATTTTAGGTATTGAATTTAAAGCTTGCAAAACTCCATTTTTAAATTTTCTTGCTGCAGCAGGTTTGTCTCGTGCAATGTATTTTATTTGACTATTTAATTTTTCACTAAAACTTTCTAAAATTTTAATGTCCATATTTTTCTATAGTTTCTTCTAGTATACTATCTAATTCATCTATAGAAATGAACTTCGCTTCTTTATGATCTAATTCTTTCAATTGGTTTTCAAGATATTGTTTATTTTCGTCAAAACTATCTTCGTTTAATACTTTTAAATCTTTTGCATTAAATTGTTTTAAAATAGAAATTAATTTATCGTATATTTCATTATTTACTTCGAGCTTTAATGTTTTCATCTTATTTTTTTTACTTACCTATCAAATATACATTATTTTTGGAAATATTATATCTTTAGAAATGGATGCTAGTCCTAGTAAGATTTTGCTGTTTGAATAATTTTAAACACAAAAGGCGCAAAAGTTTTTTTGACTCGTGCGAATGCTGAAACATTTGAACTAGATAAATTTTATTTTCTTCCTTTACTTATTTTTAAATCTTCACACCTTTTTAAAAGATACAAAGCTACTTTTTAACCAAGTTAACAGCCTTAATTGTCATTTCAGGGTTTGCGGCGCGCATTTTATTTACTATATCTTCTGGAAAATAACTATCTGAAATATCTACAAGTTTTAAATTTTTCATTTTACTTAAAACTGAGGCTGTTTTTTCATTGTCTATTTCAAAGTTGAAAGCAATATTTAATAATTCTAAACTACTGAGTTTTGCAAAGTTAGCGTCTAAATATTTAAGCTCGTTTGCTTTTAGATTTAGTTCTTTTAGACTTGTTAAATTGCCAATTTTTTCTGGTAATATAGAAATTAAATTATCTGTTAAATCTAAAACTTCTAACCTGCTTAAATTTGTAATATTTGCTGGTAAAACTTCAATAACATTATCTTTTAAAATCAATGTTTTTAAATTTACTAAAGCTCCAATACCTGAAGGGATATTTTTTATTTTAAGCTTATAGTTTATAAAGAAATTTCCTGTAAGGTCTAGATACTCTAACATTACTAAATTTGAAATATTTTCTGGTATAGAAACTACTTCTGTAAATCCTAAATCTAAGTGTTTTAACTTTGTTAAATAGCTTAGCTCAACTGGAAATTTCTTCATAATGTTTAAATGAAGATCTAAATATTCGAGATTAACAAGTTTAGAAAACTCACTTGGTAAATCTTTAAGTTTATTTGCCTTTAAATTTAAGCTTTTCAAATTTGTAAGATTGCCAATACTTTGTGGCAAATTTGTAATGCTATTCGTTCTTAAATATTTAGATTCGTTTGCTAAATCTAAAACTTCTAAAAGCGATAAGTTTCCTATCTCTTTGGGTAAAGAAGTTAAATTATTGCCTCTTAACAATAGCATTTTCAAAGTTTTTAAAGCTCCAATACTTGCTGGCAATTCTTTTATTTTGCAATAATCTAAATTCAAAACTTCTACTTTAGATTTTGTTGCCATTCCAGAAAACAAGCTTTCTAATTCTAAAAAAGGATTTGAAGATAAATTTAAATCTTCGACAGCAAAAACACCCATTGGTAGTTTGGTTATAAGATTTCCTTCAAGCTTTAAATTTGTATAATTGTATGTTACATCTGGCAAAGTTTTTAGTTTGCTATATGCTACAGAAACATTTTTCAAATTTGGCATTTTTTGAAGCAATTCAAACAAAAAAGTTTCATTGATCATTGTATTTTCATCAAGAACTAAACTTTTTAGTTTTATTAAAGATGAAAAATTATCGGGAAGAACAACAAATTTATTTCCTACAAGATTCAATTTTTCTAAATTACTAAGCTTACTAATATTGCTCGGCATTTCATATTTAGAACTATAAGATATTTCTAGGTCTTTTAAATTTGGTATTTTTTCTAATTGGTTTATTGCTGCCTTTAAATCTAAGTTTTTACAATTTCTAAACACAACTTTTTCTAATGCCACAAGCTTTTCAAAACCTTTTGGTAGTTTTTTGATTGTACTATTTGTAATTTCTATATTTTTTACCAATTCGGCATTTTCAATAGCATTATCTATTTTTTTGTACAAACCATCTTCTTGGCTTTTTATTTGTTCTGCTCTGTAAGCTTTAAATTTATATGAATATAGCGAATCAAAATAAAAATCTATTGCACTATAATCGGCATCTAATTTTGTGTTAATTTGAGCAAAAGTAGGTGCAGAAAAAGCTACTGCAACAAAAAGGATAAATAGTTTTTTGAATATCATAAGGCAAAGTTCACTATAAATTACAAACGAAACAAGGAAAATATTGTTGTTTTTATCCACTTTTTAAATTACTTACTTAGTTTAGTCGAAATTTAAGCTTTGAAGATTTTTATAGAACTAAAATTTTGTAAATTTACGTGTCATAAATTAAAAAAATGAGTTTAAAATTAAGCGAGCAAGAGCAAGTAAGAAGAGAATCTCTTCAAAAACTAAGAGATTTAGGTATAAATCCTTATCCAGCAGATTTATTTCCGGTAGATACACTAACAAAAGACCTTAAAACCAAGTTTGAAGAAGGTAAAATGGTAACAATGGCTGGTAGACTAATGAGTCGTAGAATTATGGGAAAGGCTTCTTTTGCAGAAATTCAAGACGCTGAAGGTAAAATTCAAGTTTACTTTAATAGAGATGAAATTTGTACTGGCGAAGATAAAACAATGTACAACGATGTTTTCAAAAAACTATTAGACATTGGCGATTTTGTAGGTTTTACTGGAGAATTGTTTATTACAAAAGTTGGCGAGCAATCTGTAAAAATTAAATCTTTTACACTTTTGAGTAAATCTTTAAAACCACTTCCGCTTCCAAAAACAGATGCCGATGGAAATGTACACGATGCTTTTACCGATCCAGAATTGCGTTACAGACAAAGATATGTAGACCTTGTTGTAAACCCAGGAGTTAAAGATGTTTTTATTAAAAGAACAAAACTTTTTAATGCAATGCGTACTTTTTTTAACGAAAAAGGATATTTTGAAGTAGAAACACCAATTTTGCAACCTATAGCTGGCGGTGCTGCTGCTAAACCATTTATTACACACCACAACACTTTAGATATTCCTTTGTATTTAA
>CAKZQD010000132.1 GCA_937139485.1 uncultured Bacteroidota bacterium
TTGTTTTGTCTTATTTTTATTTCACCATCTGCTAGCATAACGTATGCTACGAAAACGCCGGCATCTGAAGTTTTGTAAAATGGCATATCAGGACCATTCCAACCATTTACAGCACCAGAACCCACTATTCCCCATGGAGAACTTAAATCTAATTTGTCTAATGGATATTTTAAACCATTGCTAGAAACAGTTTTTGCTTTTGGAAATGGAAATAAAGAAACTTTTTTACCAATTTCAATATTAGTTTTAAAGTATTTATTTAGAAAAAAATAATGTTGCTTGTCGTCAAAAAAGGTAATTTTTATTTTAGACTTGTATTTTAGTGCCGTAGAAAGGTTTCCCATAAAATGATCTTGTTCTAAACCACTGCCAGCAAAAACATCTACAGCTGTATAATTTCTTTCAATAATTATTTTAAGTGCTTTTTCAAAATCGGTAAAATTTTGATCTGGCGTGTGAATATGCGGAATATTTTCAGGTAATTCTTTTATAGAATCAAAATCGCCAGAAATTAAATCTGGTTTGATATTCATTTTTTCTAAAAACAAATAAGCTCCATCGGTACAATAAATTTCAGTATATTCTTCTAAGTTTGGAATTTGCTTTGGTTTTTCTCCATTTAAAAATAAGGCTAGTTTTTGCATTGCTTTATTTTTAATTGAAACACCTTTTTTGTCTCTTCTGTTATTTTAAATCTATCGTCTATTCTATGGTTTACAAGCCAAACTATTTTATCGCCTTGTGCTAAAATCCAAATATTTTCTTTTTCAACTAAATTCAATTTTAAATCTGCAAAGTATTTTTTTAGCTTTTTCTTTTTTGCTTTTCCTTTATCAGAATACATACCATAAGGATAAAAATAATCGCCGTCTTTCCATCTTCTTAAAACCAATGGAAATTGTAATTTATCCATATCTAAATAAGCAAAGTGATTTTTATCGCTCATTTTGGTAAGTTTTTCAAAAGGTTTTACGTGTATTTCTAAAAGTTCTTTATTTGGAAGTTTTATTTTAGTTTGTTTTTCACTTACTTCAAAATAATTTTGTTTTTCTAAAGTTGTATCCGATAAAATTAAATGCTTTTTTGCTTTAATAATTCTATAATTTCCTGCATAAAAAATCTTAGATTCATTCAGTTCTAATGATCTAATAATATCTTCCACCTGTTGAATATTAAATCCATATTCTGCAATTATTTCAAAAAGTAAAGTTTTAAAACCTTTTGTTTTTTTTAGTTTTAAAATTGAAATATAAAAATCATCGTTTTTATGTTCAAAAAGCTCCTTTTTCCACTTCTTTATTATTTCACTATAAAACAATTCTATATCTCTAAAACGCTCAAAATGATTTCGTAGAGTTTTATCAAAATTAGAATTTACTTTTTCAAATTCTGGTACAATTTTTTTTCTAATTAAATTTCTATTGTACTTTAAAGAATCATTAGAACTATCTTTTCTAAAATCTATTTTATTTTCTTCGGCAAAATTTTCTATTTCCTGTTTTGTAACAGCGAGCATAGGGCGTATTATTTTCCCATTTTTTGGAAGCATTCCTCTCATGCCTTTTATTCCAGTTCCTTTGCTGATATTATATAAAAGCGTTTCGGTATTGTCATTTAAATGATGAGCCGTTACTATTGCTTGTGCTTTGTGCTTTTGTCTTAGTTTTTCAAACCAATTGTATCTTAAATCTCTTGCTGCTTCTTGAATAGAAAGTTTGTTTTCTTTGGCATATTTTTCTGTTTCAAAGTTTATGCTTTCAAAAATAATTTTTGAGTTTTTAAAATTTAAAACAGTTTTTTCAACAAATTTTTGATCTTCATCGGCTTCTTTTCCTCTTAACTGAAAATTGCAATGTGCTACAATTATATATAAGTCTTGACTAGCTAAAAGTTTCAATAAAACCATAGAATCTACGCCACCGCTTACGCCTACAATTAGCGTATTTTTATTGAAAAATAAATGATGTTTATTATTAAAATTTAAAAGTGCTTTGAGCATGGTGTAAAATTACAAAACTTTGCTTTATAGAATTTGAGAAGTTTTACTTATTGTAGCCTTAAATTGTGTCAGCCTCATTTACTTCCAGCCTATAAACACGTACTACGCCTTCAATGGCTTTAAGTTCATCTATTAATACATTAAGTTCGGCTTGGTTGGTAACAAAAAGCATAATTTTTCCTTCATAAATACCATCTTTACTTTCAAATGAAATAGACTGCATATTTATTTCTAAGTTTTTAGTAATCAATGCAGAAACTTGGCTCACAACACCTACATTATCCAATCCTTCCAGTTTAATACCCGTTAAGAAAGATTTTGATTCATCATTATTCCATCTCGTTTTTACAACTCTATAGCTATATTTCGACATCATATTTACCGCATTTGGGCAGTTGGTTCTATGAACTTTTATACCATCGTTTATAGATATAAAACCAAAAACATCATCACCAGGAACAGGACTACAACATTTTGCAAAGCTATAATCCATAGTATTGGCATCTTCGCCCATGATAAGCAATTCTGCATTTTTAGGTAATTTTTTAAATTCCTTTACTTCTGTTTTTTTAATAAGTTTGGCTTTCTCTAAACTAAAGTTTCCGTTTACTAAATTTATATTTTTAAGGTTCAGCACTTTAGATTTATCTCTAGCCACCAAATGATATACATCAAGCGGAGAATCTAGCTTAAAAAAACTAGCAAGCGTCCACATGTTTTCTTCTGTGTGGTTTGCTTTTAGTTGTTTTAGTTTTCTTTCCAAAATTATTTTACCTTCCTCAGCTATTTTTCTGTAAGCATCTTTGGTGGCTTTTTTAATTGCATTTTTTGCCTTAGAAGAAACTACAAATTTCAACCAATCTTCAGATGGTTTTTGTTTTTTTGAAGTGAGTATTTCTATTTGGTCGCCTGTTTGAAGTATATGGCTCAGTGGAACCAA
>CAKZQD010000133.1 GCA_937139485.1 uncultured Bacteroidota bacterium
AAAGCGCTGAAACACATGTTGTCTGGCTCAGAAACGCTAGACCTTTCAAAAACAATAAACTATGTTTCTAATGAAGTGCAGATGAAAAAACTTCAAGAGGAACTAATAAAGTTGCAAAACTGGGTAATTGAAAATAAACAAAAAGTAATTATTCTTTTTGAAGGAAGAGATGCCGCTGGAAAAGGTGGAGCAATAAGAAGATTTACACACTATTTAAACCCAAGAATGCTTCAAAAAATAGCTTTACCAAAGCCTAGTGAAGATGAAGAAGGGCAATGGTACTTTCAAAGATATATTAACAGGCTACCAAAAAAAGGTGAGATTGTATTTTTTGATAGAAGTTGGTACAACAGAGCCATTGTAGAACCAGTAAACGGATTTTGTACTCAAAAACAATATGATGTTTTTATGAATCAAGTAAATGATTTTGAAAAAATGCTTGTAGATGATGATATTTATTTAATAAAGTTCTACTTTTCTATATCTAAAGGTGAGCAAGCAAAGCGATTTGAAAAAATTAAGAAAGATCCGCTTAAAAAATGGAAAATGAGTCCTGTAGATGAGCGTGCACAAGAACTATGGGACGTTTATACCGACTATAAAAAAGTAATGTTTCAAAAAACAGACACCGATTTTGCGCCTTGGACAGTTTTAAGAGCAAACAAGAAAATAGATGCGAGACTTACTGCAATAAAACACGTTTTGAGTCTTTTGCCTTACAAGCCAATAGGAAAAAAGAAGAAATAGACTGTAGTAGTTTTATTATTGCTATAAAAATTCTAAATTCGCCTTTCAAACCTAAGTTTTATGATTTTTTTAGATTTCGAAAAACCTATTGAAGAATTATATCAAAAATTAAACAAATTAAAAGACCTTCAAGCAGAAGGAGATATTAATTTAGATGATAAAATTGCTGAAATAGACCAATTAATTCTTCAAAAAAAAGAAGAAGTTTTTAGTAATTTGACTCCTTGGCAAAGGGTACAACTTTCTAGACACCCAGAAAGACCTTATACTTTATACTATATACATCATATTTTTGAAAGCTTTATAGAACTACACGGAGATAGAAAACTAGAAGACGACAAAGCCATAGTCGGTGGAATAGCAAAACTAGATGGTAAATCTGTAATGGTAATTGGTCATCAAAAAGGTGTGAGTACTAAAATGCGCCAATACAGAAATTTTGGAATGGCGAGCCCATCTGGCTATAGAAAAGCAATGCGTTTAATGCGTTTAGCAGAAAAATTTGAAATGCCTGTAGTTACCTTTATAGACACTCCTGGTGCTTATGCCGGAATAGAAGCCGAAGACTTTGGACAAGCAGAAGCAATAGCAAGAAACTTATACGAAATGAGTATTCTAAGAACGCCAATTATATCTTACGTTATAGGAGAAGGTGCTTCTGGAGGTGCTATTGGAATAGGTGTAGCAGATAAGTTAATGATGTTAGAAAACACTTGGTTTACGGTAATTTCGCCAGAAAGTTGTTCTTCAATACTTTGGAGAAGTTGGGACTATAAAGAGCAAGCAGCAGAGCAACTAAACCTTACTGCTACTGATATGACAAGGCTTAAAATAGTAGATTCTATTGTAAAAGAACCTCTTGGTGGCGCACATAGACACAAAAAAGAAATGAGTAAATTACTAAAGGCTTCTATTAAAAGAAACATTACTACTTTATCTAAAATTCCTATGGACGATTTAATAGAAAAACGTATTAATAAATACGCTTCGATAGGTGTTTTTGATGAAGCAAAAGTTTAAGGGAAAAAGTGAGTTTTTTAGAAAAAATTAAAAGCTTTTTTTATAACTTTTCTTTAAATAAGAAAGTAAAAAGCACAGCCAACATTCAGCGTGAAATGATAAATATACAAGATGCCAAAAATATTGGTGTGCTGTATAATGCTTCAAATCCTAAAGATGTGATGGTAGTTAGTCAGTTTGCAGAAAAACTGAAACAAGAAGGAAAACAGGTATTTGTTTTGGGTTATCAGAATATAAAATCTAAAGAAGATTTAGGCGAAAAGATTTTTGAAAAAAGCAGTGTAAACTTTTTTGGTATTCCAGCTACCCCAAAAATAGATGGCTTTCAAAAAATAAAACTTGATATTTTGATTTGTGCTTTTAAAGACGAGTGTTTACCGCTTGAATACATTGCAGCTACTTCTAAGGCAACATTTAGAGTTGGTGCTTTTAGTAAAAATAAAATAAATTTTTACGAATTAATGGTAAATATAGATGCTAAAGAAAATCTTCATTATTTATTGCAACAAATTTTACACTTTTTAAAAGTCATTAACAAAAATGGAAAATAAATTGAAAGGTACTGGAATAGCTTTAGTTACTCCATTTTTAGCAGATAAAACTATCGATTTTAAAGCTTTAGAACGCTTAATAAATCATTGTATAGATGGCGGTGTTGAATATTTGGTTACACTCGGAACTACAGGCGAATCTGTAGTACTGAATAAGAAAGAAAAGCAAGAAATCATAAATTTTACTGCAAAAATTATTGCTAAACGTGTACCTTTATTAGGTGGTTTTGGCGGTAACAATACGATACAAGTTATTGAAGATATTTCAAATTTCGATACATCAAAACTAGATGGAATTTTATCTGCAAGCCCTAATTACAACAAACC
>CAKZQD010000134.1 GCA_937139485.1 uncultured Bacteroidota bacterium
ATAATTATTTAGAAGATAGTGCGCTAATGGCAGAACGTGAGTATTTAAACACGCAAGCAAATCGTCAGGAGAAGTTTATTAACCACTTGAAAAATGCTATAAGAAGAATAGAAAATAAAACTTATGGTATTTGTAGAGAAACAGGAAATTTGATTTCTGCAGATAGATTAAAAGCCGTACCACACGCTACATTGAGCATAGACGCTAAAAAAGCACAAAGAAAAAAATAGGTTTGAATAAAAAAGGATTAACAGCCATAGTTATAGTTTTTGTAGTTTTATTGATAGATCAAGTCAGTAAAATTTATATCAAAACATCTATGCACTTAGAAGAAAGTTTTCCAGTGTTTGGTAAATGGTTTTATATTCACTTTACAGAAAACCCTGGAATGGCTATGGGCCTAGAATGGGGCGGTGTAGCAGGAAAGTATGCTTTGAGCGGTTTTAGAATTATAGCAATTATAGTTATATCTTACTACATATATACTTGGGTAAAGAAAAAAGCACATACAGGTTTTATAGCTGCCATGTCTTTAATTTTAGCTGGAGCAGCAGGAAATATTTTTGATAGTTTGTTTTATGGCTTGGTATTTACCAAAAGTACAATTTTCGATATAGCTACAGCTTTTTCTCCAGAAGGTGGTTATACTACATTTATGCAAGGAAAAGTAGTAGATATGCTTTATTTCCCTATGTTTTATATGCCAGAATGGGTTCCAATGCTTGGTGGGCATAATTTTTTTCCATATATTTTTAATGTTGCTGATGCTGCTATATCGGTTGGAGTAGTTATCATTATAATTTTTCAGAAGAAGTTTTTTGTAGAAGAGAAAGTGGTTTAGTGTAAAAGAAATGGATAGGGTATGTCGTCTCGACCGCAGAGAGAGATCTCCCTTTGAAAACAAATTAAATCATAGCATTTCAAGCAAAAACACAACCAATATATAATTGTTGTTGATTTAATTATTCGGTTACGAAAAGCTTAACGCATCAAAAACAAACTGCCATTATAAATCTCATCTATACCTTGTAGTTTAAGTTTATAAATGTAGTTTCCTATTTCTTGATTTTGATTTTTGTATTTTCCGTTCCAAAAATTATTTTTATCAGTAGTTAAAAATAGTTTTTCGCCCCATCTATTATATACTTCTAAATACTCCATTTGGAAATTATCATCAATATATAGTAAACCAAAGCCATCATTTACACCATCTAGGTTTGGAGAAAAAGCAGTAGGTAAAGCAAATTTTATTTGTTCTGGACAATTTGGAATTTCTATAGTTTGCTCAAAATTTTGGCAAGCCGTAAAGGCATACAATAAAACAGATTCATTTTCACCTAAATAACTAAAACCAGTTATTTCGTTGTTCCAAACATAGCTAGCTAAGCTGTCTTTATTTTGAAGAGAAACTACATAGTAATTTTTTTCGGTACAGCTATCTTTTAGTATTGTTATTGGTTCTTGAAGGTAATCTGGCAATACATTAACATAAAATATATTTTCTGCCAAACCACAAACGTTGGTGTATGAAACAGAAAAAGTATCTTTTTTAATATCAGAAACTACAATAGTTTGAGTGCTTTCGCCAGTGCTCCAAAAGTATGTTGGCGCAGAAAATGGTGCTTGCAAGTTTAAAGGGAAATCATCTGGACATTTATCTACTGTTTGAATATTTGAACCTATTTCTAAGTTTTCTATACTAACAGAAAAAGTATCTGTGTAGGTAAAACAGCTCGTTTTGGCTTGTAGCCAGTAAGTGCCAGATTGTGAAGTAGTAAAAGTAGCATTTGTAGTTCCATTGCTCCAAGTGTAGTTGCTAAAAGTATCTACTAAACTGTAGCTAAAATTAGCACAAACTATTGTGTCTGAAAAAGAAATAAGATTTGAATTGTTTTGTGTTATAAAAACATAGGTTGGGTCTGTAACTGTAATGCAATAATATTCTAAATACGCAGTATAAAGACCTTCTGAAACTATAGAAATGCTCTGAACCGTATCGCCAGTGTTCCAATATAGGTTATTGTAGTTTTGGCTGGCAGAAAGTGAAAAAGGTAAATCATTTGGACATAGAAACAATGTGTCTGTAGCGTTTATCAAGCTATCTGGTGGGTTTTCTGCTACTACTATACTATCTATAAGTTTGCCACAGCCGTAGTCGGCTTCTAGTATATAAGTTCCACCTTGGCTTATACTTATATTTGGTGTAGTATCTCCAGTATTCCAAAGGTAGTGCTCAAACCTTGGTTCGTAGGCGTTTATATTTATAGCGCCATTGCAGAGATTGGTGTCTGTGCCTAAGTCTAGTGTTAGGTCTTCATAGCCAATGGGTAGAATTGAGATGTTGTCTAGAAATAAATTAAAAAAAATAAAAGAGGTATCAACACCTAAATAGTTAAGATGGAACTCATTTATTGAATTACCATCTTGAGTTATGTTGTTAAAGTTTTTAAAATTTGCTATTGTAATGTAGCTTTCGCTTCCGTTTGCTGTATAATTAGATGAAAAGTTTACAAAATTCGATGTGTCGTTAAAAAATAAATTTTGAGGTGTTTCAATTGTTGGTGATGTATTATATATATAATTTGAACCTTCAAAACGGGTAGCAGTATCAGTAAATAGAATGCCTAATTGCGAGCAATACTGTTGATATTTAGTAGTATCTGAATAATAAAATAATGCTGAAAATGAAATACTATATATGCAGTTATTGATAAGATTATTTTTTAGTAAAGTATGTATTGCCTCTACGTAAACTCCTTCCGTATTATATGTAATACCAAAAGGTTCTCCTTTTGTTCCACCTAAATGTACATTGCCATTATTAGTAGAGCTATGATACGCATTCCAAGGCACCTCATTCATTGTAGAATATAAAAAATCAGAAGAATATGTTGAATACCAATGATTTAAATAGCAAGAATCATTTATATGTATGGAGTCCGGAATGTTTGATATATTACCATTATTACATTTTAGTGTATCTGCTAAAGTATTGGTTTCAAAATCTCCAGTTATTATAAATTGAGTAGTAGTCTGTGCATTTATTAAATTGAATAAACTTATAAATATAAATACAAAAACCTTCATCAAATATAATTATAAAGACATGGTAAATCTTTTAAAAATTTACCATGTCTGATTAAAATAAAATAGTTATTATTGTTTTACAACTCTGTGAGTTTCTACTCCATTAATAGATTTCATCTGTAAAAAATAAATTCCATCATCTAAAAAACCTAAATCTAACTTTTCATCAACTTTAAAAGTATTAGCGTTATAAGATTTATTAAAAACATTTTGACCTGTTACATTATATATATTTACTGCTGATTGCTCATCAACTGTATGGAATGATATATTAAGTTCATTACTTACAGGGTTTGGATAAATTATGCTTTCAACTTTTACACTTACTTCTTCATTATCTATTTTTTTGCATGTTGCTGTAGTTGGGGTAAACCACATTTCGGCTGTTTCAGTGCCGCAAGTAGTAGTGTATCCAATTGTTACTTTATAGATGTCATCTTGATTGTCAGGATATGCAGCAGTGATACCACTCCATCCAGGAGCGTTTTCAAGGAAAGTATATATATCATTTAAACCAGCCCAATTATTCAAGTTATCAGCAAATGCATTTGATGGATTAGTTATTACTCCATCTGCAAACAACTCTAAGTTAATGTTATTTGCTGAGCTCCAATTTGCAAAAGTAATATCTACTATTGTACCTTCATTTAGTAAAGTATTATTATCATATCTTTCTACTTTTATATTAAGTCCATTGGCTTGTAGTATACCACTTGGGATATTAGAAAAAGACAAAAGAGAGCTGTTTTGACATCCTATATGTGGGTTTGATAAAGATGTATTACTTGGGACTTGCACCATTGAACCACTAGCACCAGACATCGTGTTAAAATTAAAAGTAGGTTTATAAGTAGTTCCATACTCAATCAACATAGTTTCAGTATAATCTCCACACAATGAACGATAAGTAAATTCTAGCTCATAATACCCAAAGTTATTGGTCATATAATTACCAAAAAGAGGTAAAAGTGGAATGTTTTCAGCAAGATTATTATAGTCTATAAAATCTTCAATTATTATATCTGGGTATCCAGCCGGTAAATTTAAGCTGTTTATCCACTCTTGTGTTCCTATAAATTTATGGTTGTCTATAGGATTTAACGCAGCGTCAACTTTAGTAATTTTTAAACCTGCGTATTGGCTTGCGCAAGAAACATTTCCTCCAATACTATTATTATAATTACAATTTAAATCATTAACAGCTATTTGAGTTAATGAAAAGTTCATAGCATCACCATTACATTTTGTAATAAAACTTGCTTGAACTCCTTGAGAATTTGTATTGTCTAAATTAAAAGGTCTTTCACTAAGCAAAGGAAGTGCTTCCCAGTTTGGTGTAAATAGAGGTGAACTTGTAGTTGCTAAATAACCACAATCCATGCCCCAGCCTTCGCAACCACTTGGGTTTTTATACTCTAGAACTATAAAATATTCATAGTTTTCTTCATTTTGATGTTTTAAAATTGTAAAAGTTGTAGAAATAATGGGTGGTAATGAAAATATATTATTTCCAAAATAGCCTGAAGTTTCTAAAACAGCTGTACCACCTAAATATCTAGAATATACACTATAGTCATATCCTACACATTTCATATAATCAGAAGTTGTTTGAAAATATTTAATTTTAAATTCTCTTTCTTTACAGTCATAGTAAACTTGGTTTTCTGATAGCGTAAACATTGCATTAACTATAGCTGGACCACATTGAATAGAACTTTGACCAAATTGTAAAATTTCAGTATATTGGTTTGGTGCGGCAAATAAGTTTGCACTAATAAATAACGCACTTACACACATAAGTAATAGTTTTATTTTTTTCATGATTTTTTATTTAAAAGTTTATAAATAGTATACTATAAAAAGCACAAGTCTTTAATATAGTAAATAAAACACTAATAAAACAAAGAATTATTAATAAAATGAGATTGAAAACACTCAGTTTTTTAGCCGGCAATTTTATCTTTTTTTTTCTTAGCTACAACATATATATATATATCGACATAACCAAATTTTTTCTATATTTTTTTAGTAAAACAGCGTTTTTTTAACATTTAAAAGTGATTTTTAAATAAAATCACTTTTAAAAATCTATTTAAATATATAATATTGATTTAGTAAATAATTTTTTTTTAGAAAAATAATAAAGAAAAAAAGCAAATTAATTCTACTGTATGTTTTTGTTATCTTTGGCATTATTTTAGATTGTATAAATAATAAATAAAGGCTATGAAAAAAATAAGTTTAATTTTTTTAATAATATTAAGTAAGGCAGTAGTTTTTGCCCAAGAAGACATTAGAGTAAAAATAAAAGACAAAGAATTTTATGATACTAAGGCAATAGCTTACGTAGTAGAAATTCCACAAGCTAAGTTTAAAGATGCTCAACGTGCATGGCCAAAATATTTAAAATCTAGTCCTAAAGAAAAGGTAATAGAAGATAATGGTCAGTTTATGATTATTAATAAACATATTCCCAAAATATCTACAGATAGTATAGATATAAATTCTTTCATAAAAGAATATTCTGGACAAGTAGTACTTACGGTTTCTTTTAAATTGAATGGTAAATTTATTTCTGATGATTCAAAAGACGAAATACACTACCCAACAGCAGAATATGTAAGAGAATTTGCAGTAGAACAATATAAAAAAGCGGTAAAAAATGAATTGAATGAAGAAGAAAAAAAATTCAATAAATTAGATGCCGATTTTAAAACTTTAGTTCGTGAAATAGACAATGACCGAGATGCAATTAAACAAAAAAAGCGAGAAATAATAAAGCTAAAAGATCAGATTACTTTAAATGAAATGGATCAATCTAGCAAAGTAATTCAAATTCAAGCACAAAAAGAATTAGTTTATAAACTAGTAAATAGTCCAGGAGATGAACAAAAAGACGCAGAAAAGAAATTGAAAGAAGTAGAAAAAGATTTTAAACAACTTCAAAACAAAAAAGAAAGCCTACATAATAAAATTGATAATTTAGAAGCGCAAATAAGAGATAAAGAGCGCGCCATAAGTAAAAATGAAAGTAAACAAAAGCAAATAAAATTAGAAAAAGGCGATCAAGAATATATAGTTGAAAAAGTAAAGAAAAAATTAGCAGGAATTGAATAAGATTTTTTAAGATTCCTGTAGTTTTATAAAAAGTTAATAATTATTAGATTAAAACAAAGATTATTGCTACATTTGCACTCGAAAGAGGGGACGCTGAGTCCCCTCTTTACGTAGTATGATGGAAAATTTGAAAGAAAAAATAGAAAAATGGTTGGCTCCAAAACTAGAAATGGAAGAACTATTTTTAGTAGCCGTTGAAGTTGGTAGCAATTTTAGAATACAAGTTTTTATAGATGCTGACGATGATTCTTTAAATATTAGAAAATGCGTAAGAGTAAGCAGAGACCTAGAAGAACACTTAGATGTAGATGATGAAGTTGCTGAAAAATACACACTTGATGTTTCATCGCCAGGGTTAAATAATGCTTTAAGAATACCAAGACAATACAAAAAATTAATTGGTAAAACACTAAAAATAAAAACCTACGAAGAAGAAGACTTAGTTGTAAAACTGTTGACAGTAGAAGAAGATTTTATAGAAGTAAAAAATACTACTATAAAAGATAAAAGCTTAAAAGGAAGAAGGCCAAAACTAGTAATAATAGACGAAACACCTTATAAAGTAGAATATAAAGATATTAAAAAAGCAAGATTGCATTTTGAAATATAAATTGATAATTATGAATACAAGTAAATTTTAAGAAATGAATAGTATAGAACTAATAGATTCGTTTGCAGAGTTTAAAGACTTTAAAAATATAGACAGACCAACTATGATGAGAGTTTTGGAAGATGTTTTCAAAACAATTATTAGAAAAAAATATGGATCTGACGATAATTTTGATGTTATTGTAAATACAGATAAAGGAGATTTAGAAATTTGGAGAACAAGAGAAATTGTAGACAACGGAGAAGTTGAAAACGATTTAGAGCAAATTGCAATAAAAGATGCAGTATTAATAGATGAAGATTATGAAATAGGAGAAGACTGCTACGACCAAATGTTTATTGATGATTTTGGAAGAAGAGCAGTACTTGCAGCTAGGCAAACTTTAATTTCTAGAATTTTAGATTTAGAAAAAGACGAAGTTTATAAAAAATATAAAGACAGAGTAGGAGATATTATTTCTGGTGAAGTATACCAAGTATGGAAAAAAGAAATCTTACTTTTAGATGATGATGGAAATGAATTATTACTTCCAAAATCTGAGCAAATAAGACAAGATTATTTCAAAAAAGGAGAAACAGTAAGAGCTATAATTAAAAAAGTAGAATTCAAAAACAACAATCCTTTTATTATATTGTCTAGAACAGATAGTTCATTTTTAGCTAAATTGCTAGAACTAGAAGTTCCAGAAATATTTGATGGTTTAATTTTGATTAAAAACATAGTAAGAGAACCAGGAGAAAAAGCAAAAGTAGCCGTAGAATCTTATGACGATAGAATAGACCCTGTAGGAGCTTGTGTAGGAGTAAAAGGTTCAAGAATACACGGTATAGTAAGAGAGTTGAAAAACGAAAATATCGACATCTTAAACTTTACCGAAAACTTGTCATTAATGACAGCAAGAGCACTTTCGCCAGCCAAGGTAGAAAGAATGAATATTAATGAAGAAGATAAGAAAATTGATGTGTATTTAAAACCAGATCAAGTATCTTTAGCAATTGGTAAAAGAGGATTAAACATTAAACTAGCAAGCAAAATGGTAGGCTACGAAATAGATGTTTATAGAGATGAAGATGTAGAAGAAGTTGATGATATTTTATTGAGCGAATTTTCTGATGAAATAGAACAATGGATGATAGATGAGCTTTACAAAATAGGTTGCGATACAGCAAAAAATGTATTAAATTTAGACGCAGCAGAACTTGTAAGAAGAACAGAACTAGAAGAAGAAAATGTAGCAGATGTAATGGCTATATTGAAAGCCGAGTTTGAAGACGAAGCAGAATAAACCGATACTATGAAGGATTAGAAAATAGTATCAAATAAATTAAAAAAAGACAAACAAATAAATTTTATGTCAGCATTTAAACCAGTAAAATTAATTAAAGCAGCCAAAAATCTCAATGTAGGAATGACCACTCTTGCAGCGTTTTTGACTGACAAAGGTTTCGCCGTAGAAGCCAAGCCAATTACTAAGCTCGATGAGCAGATGTACACTATTTTATTGGACGAATTTGGTGACGATAAAATGAGAAAAGAAGCTGCAGACAAGCTGAACCTTGGAAACAAGAATAAAAACGTAAGCCTAGAACTGGCAAAAGACGGTAGTACTAAAAAAGTAGAGCGTAAAGAAGAAGAAATTCAAAAAGCGCCAAAAGTAGAACTTGCAGGTCCAAAAGTGGTTGACAAAGTAGACCTAGACAAGAAAAAGCCAGAAGAAGTAAAAGAAGAGGCAAAGCCAGAACCTGTTGTAGAGGAGAAAAAAGCCGAGCCAATAAAAGAAGAGAAAAAGTCAGAACCTAAAAAACAAGAACCAAAAAAGGAAGAAGTTATTAAGGCTGAAAAGGTAGAACTATCTGGAACTAAAATTTTAGGAAAAATAGACGTTGATGCTAAAAAGCCAGCTAAAAAAGAAGCTCCTAAACCAAAGCCAAAACCAGTAGCACAAGCTAAGCCACAAGAAAAACCAAAGCCAAAACCTGTAGCAAGTTCTTCACCTACAAAAGATACTGAAGCAAAACCAAAGCCAGTAAAAAAAGAAGCACCTAAAGAAGACTTTATAAGCACCAAAAAAGTAACACTTGCAGGAGCTAAAGTATTAGGAAAAATTGAGCTAAAAGAACCGCCAAAGAAAAAAGAAAAACCAAAACCAGAAAAAAGAGTTCGTCAAAGAATTAAGAAAACAACTGGAAGAGTAGATACACGAAGCAATTTTAGAGGAAGAAACTCTGGAGCTAAAAAACCTGTTAAAAAAGCAGAGCCAACCGTAGTAACTCAAAAGCAAATTGAAGAAAAGCTGAAAGCCACAATGGCAAAACTTCAAGGAAATTCTGGAGGTAAAACACGTCAAAAACTTAGAAGAGCAAAAAGACAAGAACACGCAGAAGCTGCAGATATAAAACAAGAACAAGAAGGAGCAGAAGCAGCAGTACTTAAAGTAACAGAGTTTATTACCGTAAGTGATTTAGCAGTAATGCTTGCTGTACAACCAACAGAAATTATTACAAAATGTTTTATGCTAGGCATCATGGTTTCAATAAACCAAAGACTAGAAGCAGATGTAATAGAACTTATTGCAAGCGAATACGAAAGAGAAATAGAATTCATAAACGTAGATGAGCAAGAAGCATTTGAAGAAGAAGAAGATTTAGAAGAAGACTTAGAAAGAAGAGCACCAGTAGTAACTATAATGGGGCACGTAGATCACGGTAAAACTTCTTTGCTAGACTATATTAGAAAAGCAAAAATTGCAGACGGCGAAGCAGGTGGTATTACACAACATATTGGAGCCTACGAAGTAGAAATGGATAATGGTAAAATTACCTTCTTAGATACACCTGGTCACGAAGCCTTTACAGCAATGAGAGCCAGAGGTACAAAACTTACCGATGTAGCAGTAATTGTAATTGCAGCAGATGATGCCATAATGCCACAAACAGAAGAAGCAATTAGTCACGCACAGTCTGCAGGCGTACCAATGATTTTTGCAATAAACAAAATAGATAAACCAGGCGCAAACCCAGACGCTGTAAAAGCAGCACTTTCTGGAATGAATATAGTAGTAGAAGAATGGGGCGGTAAATACCAATCTATGGATGTATCTGCAAAAACAGGTGCAGGTGTAGATGATTTATTAGACAAAATACTACTAGAAGCAGAAGTTTTAGATTTAAAAGCAAATCCTAACAAAGCAGGTTTTGGGTCTATTATAGAATCTTCATTAGATAAAGGAAGAGGATATGTAGCCACTTTGCTAAATCAATCTGGTACACTAGAAGTAGGAGATTTTGTAGTAGCAGGATCAAATTCTGGAAAAGTAAAAGCACTTTATGACCATAAAGGAAAGAAAGTGAAACTTGCACTTCCATCGCAACCAGTAGAAATGCTTGGATTAGACGGAGCACCTTCTGCAGGAGAACGTTTTAAAGTATTTAAAACCGAGCAAGAAGGTAAGTCTTATGCATCTTCTAGAAATCAACTAGAAAGAGAACACGGGCTAAGAACTCAAAGACGTACTACATTAGGAGATATAGGAAGAAGATTAGCCTTAGGTACATTTAAAGAATTAAATGTAATTATAAAAGGTGATGTTGCCGGATCTATAGAAGCACTTGCAGATTCATTACAAAAACTTTCAACAGAAGAAATTCAAGTAAAAATTGTACATAAAGGAGTAGGTGCCATTACAGAATCTGACGTTATGTTAGCATCTGCATCTGATGCAGTAATTCTTGGATTCCAAGTAAGACCATCTGTAAAATCTAGAGACTTAGCAGAATATGAAGGTGTAGAAATAAGAATGTACTCTGTAATTTACAAAGCCATAGAAGAATTGAGAGACGCTATGGAAGGAATGCTAGAACCAACTACTAAAGAAGTTGTAACTGGTAATTTAGAAGTAAAAGAAACATTTAAAATTACTAAAGTTGGTACTATTGCAGGTTGTATAGTAACAGACGGTAAAGTGAAAGCTACCAACAAAATAAGACTAATTAGAGAAGGAATTGTTAAATACGAAGGCGTTTTAAAATCATTAAAACGTTATAAAGACAATGTAAAAGATGTAGTAACAGGGCAAGATTGTGGTATACAAATGAAAGACTACAACGACATACACGTAGGAGATGTTATAGAATCTTTTGAAGAAATAGAAATAAAACGTACTTTGAAATAGTAAGTTTGTTTAGTAAAAACTATAAAGCCATTCTGAAAGGAATGGCTTTTTTTTTAATGAATTTAGGGAATAAGTTAATAAATGATATGTATTTAATTAATGAGTTCATTTCTTAAAAAGTATAATAATATTCTTGTATAGAATTACTTTGAGTTTGGGGTTTTGATTTTTGTTTGACGGTTTGTTTATGAAACGTAGCGTATAAATATACGATAAATTTCGAGTTTATCACTTAGCCAAACCTGCGATTTGGTATTTTACTTTTTTATTATTCTAAATGCCAAATCGAAGATTTGGCGGACTTCATAAATATGCACAGACTTTCGGTATAGCACTTTCTAGCTATGTTTTATATACTTTGTTACCACACGTTTTTTTTATTATCCACTTGTTCCAAATATCTTTTGCACAATAGGTTCAAGTGCACTTCCAATTAAATAGCCGATTATAGATATTAGTATTAGTAACCAAGGTGTTTCTTTTATAATAGCTATTATTCCATTAAATGATAGACCATAAATATCTTTTTTCTTAACATTAACTTTTAGTTCATCATTTTCTACTCGGTGAATTATACTTTCAATAATATCTACTTTTCTCAATGTAGACATATGTAATCTCAAATATTCTTTGTTGTCAAATGCTTCAGCCTCTTCTTTTCCTGTCATTGAATTTACAGTAGAAATATTGTTTCTTTTTGCTAAATTTAACAAACGACCATCGGGCTTATTTTTTTCATAAGAGTAGGTAAATATTCTACCTAAAATTCTAGGAAAATCATATTTAAAGTCATCAGGAATTTGAAATGTAGTTCCTTTTAAAATTTTAATTCTATTGTTAATTGCTTCAAAGCCATAATTAGAATCACGCATATTCCAATGAATCCATTTGTGAGTTGCGTTTTGGGAAACAAAAGAAGAGAAGTCTGTTAACATTTCTTTTTCTAAAGTATCGTATTCCGTATCTGTTAGATTGTTGAAGTCTAAACCGTTAATTTGTGCTTGTAAGTGTATTGAGAATGATTTAGTTTGGGCGGTTTTTAAATTCATTACACAAATAGAAGTTACTCTTGGTGTTCTACCGTGATTAGTTACGAATGACTCACAAGAATAATGAATTACATTACATTTTAGCTTTTCTTTAAGTAAATCATCCAAAAGCTCTAGTCCTTGTTTTCTTTCTCTTAGTCTTGAAGAATTAAAAAATTTCAATTAGTTCGGTTTTTAATGTGTGGTAACGATGTTAAAAAGTGCGTTTCAATTCATTTTATAATGTGTCAAACAAAGCTAGTCTTTTTTATTCACAAAGTTAAATAAATTTACATT
>CAKZQD010000135.1 GCA_937139485.1 uncultured Bacteroidota bacterium
AAACCTACAGCAAACACCAATTTAATTGCAGAATTTTCTTTAAGCAATCAAGATTTAAATACTTTTTCTGTAATAGATAATGAAGATGATTTGGGTTTCGGATTTTTTTTAAATGGAACTGATACTAGAAAGTTAAAAAAAGATAGCACACTTTTTTTAGATACAGAAGCGGCTTATGAATTTAAACAAAAAAACTTCTTGCCATTAGAACGTTACAGGCAAATTGAATTTCAAAGAAATTGGAATGTCTCAGATATTTTACCTACACAAGAGCATCTTGGTTATGGAGGTTTAAAATTACGAACTATTAAAAATACTTATTTGGCTTATCGATTGTCTTTTTATAATCAAGATAGCTTGTATAATGGTTTAGAACATAAAATTGAAGCGGCTAATAAACAAAAAGGCTGGAACAATACAGTTGTTTTAAAATGGCTAAACTCTAAATCTTTAGATAGAAAAACAGATTTTATTCGTCCTAAAATTAATGTTTCTAAAAGCATAAAAGCCTTAAACTATTGGAAAATAGGTGTTTCTCTTTTTAATGAAATTAATAGCATTAGGACTTTAAATACAGATTCTCTTTCGGCAAATTCTTTTTGGTGGCAAGATTATACTGTATTTGTAGAAAGTTCGGACAGTATAAAATCTAAATATAAGTTTTCTTATAATTTGCGTAATGAACATTTGGCTAAAGAAAAAAGCTTTGATGCTGCTTATTTAAAAGCGCATACTTTTGCTTTTAATGGAAGTTTTATTGAAAAAAGAAATCATAAGCTTTCTTGGGTTTTGAATTATAGAAACTTGCAGCAAGATACATTATTGCAACAAAACGATGATTTAGAGCATTTTTATTTAGGAAGAATTAATTACAATTATTCAATAGCAAAAGGAGCTATTGTAGGAAATACAATTTATGAAATTGGTTCTGGAAGAGAGCAAAAAATTCAATACAATTATATACGTGCGCCAGACGGACAAGGAAATTATGCCTGGCAAGATATAAACGAAAATGGAGTACAAGAACTCAATGAATTTTATGTTTCGGTTTTTCAAAATGATAATGTTTTTTTAAGATTATTAGCAAATTCCTTAGAATTTCAAGCCGTAAATGCTACAAAATTTAACCTATCTTTAAGAATAAACCCCAAAGCAGTTTGGTTTAATGAAAAAGGACTCAAAGGTTTTTTGGCACGCTTTTCTAATATTACATCTGTAAGTTTGAGTAAGAAAATTTTTGCCGAAAAGGGAATAAGTTTTTTAGATATAATAAACCCAGTAAATTTAAATAAAAACGATACGCTGTTAGTTTCAAACAGTAATTTAGTAAGAACTAGCTTATTTTTTAATAGAAACAATGCTGTTTATGCTTTTGATTATACTTTTAACTATAACCAAAATGTAAATTTATTGACAAGTGGTCTTGAGAAAAGACTTTTTACAACACATGCTTTAAAACTAAGATGGAATATTAATAAAGCACTCACATTAAGAGGACAATATTTAAATGGATTTAAAAATAATGAATCCGACTTTTATTTTGATAGGCGATATGAGTTTATTTTAAACGAATTTAGTACAGATTTTGCTTGGATATACAAAAGTGCTTTTCGTGTATCTACAAATTATAGATATGCTTTTAGGTCAAATCCGTCTAAAATAAATGGTGGTCAGTTTGCAGTAATAAATGAAGCTGGTATAGAATTAAAGTATACAAAAGTTGCAAATTTTAATCTTGTAGGTACATTTAGATTTGCATCGGTAGCATATAATGACAATTTGTTTCAAAATGAACAATTAGAAATTGATATGCTACAAAATTTGCAAAACGGAAATAATTATATATGGACTGTTTCTTTTGACAAAACAATTGCTAAAAATTTCCAAATATCTATAGTATATGACGGTAGAAAAACTGGTTTAAGCAAAATAATTCATACCGGTAGAGCACAGGTTAGAGCTTTGTTTTAACCTTTTGCAGCTTTAGCTTTGGCAGTTCTAGCAGCTTTAGCTTCTTTAGCAGCAAGTTTCTTTTTCTTTTTTTCTGCTTCTTTTGCTACCCATTTTCCATTCTTGCTTTCGCCAAGAACTACAATATCTTTAGATCTAGAGTAATCCTCAACTGCTTGATTCATTTCCTCCACACTATCTCTTCTTATTTTTATACCACTTTTAGAACCTTTATTTCTAACCTCAATATAATACCCATCTTTCAGTTTTTTTTCTCTTGTAGAAGGTCTTCCCATAATTTCTTATCTCTTTAATTAAAATTTAATAATCTAAGATACTATAATAATGCTTAAATTAATAATTATTGATGTGTTTTATTTCTTTTTGGTCTTTATTAACACAAAAAAGCTCTTCTTTTAAGCTATTTCATTATCTCGTGTCCGCCTTTATCTTTTTTTGTACTTAAATAATTATGATTGTGTTCGTTAGAAATAATTTCTAAAGCTACATTTTCTACTATTTCTAATCCGTAACCTATTAAGCCAATTCTTTTAGCAGGATTATTGCTCATTAAACGTAGTTTTGAAACATTTAATTTTCTAAGTATCTGTGCTCCAATACCATAATCTCTTTGGTCCATTTTAAAACCCAATTCTTGGTTTGCTTCATAAGTATCCATTCCTTCTTCTTGAAGTTTGTAGGCTTTTAGTTTGTTCAATAAACCTATTCCTCTTCCTTCTTGTTGCATGTATACGAGCAAACCTTGTCCTTCGGCTTCTATTTTCTTTAAAGATTCGGCTAGCTGATCTCCACAGTCGCAACGCAAAGAATCTAATAAATCGCCAGTAAGGCAAGATGAATGAACTCTTGTAAGTACTGCATCACCTTCTTTCCAATTACCTTTTTTTAGTGCAAAATGGGTTTCGCCATTGCTTATTTGTGTAAATGCTATTAACTTGAAATGACCATATTTTGTAGGCATATCAACTTCAACTTCTTGTTCTACTAAACTTTCATTGTCTAACCTATATTTTATTAAATCTTCAATAGATATAACTTTTAGGTCGTGTTTTTCTGCTATTTTAAATAAATCTGGAAGTCTAGCCATTTCGCCATCTTCTTTCAATATTTCTATTAATACACCAGCTGGTTCAAAACCTGCTAGCCTAGCTAAATCTATTGCGGCTTCGGTATGTCCGGCACGTCTTAAAACTCCAGAATCCATAGCTTTTAACGGAAAAATATGTCCTGGTCTTCCTAAATCTGAGGCTTTTGTATTTGGATCTACTAGTGCTCTAATTGTTTTTGATCTGTCTGAAGCAGAAATTCCTGTAGTGCAACCTTGACCAATTAAATCTATAGAAACTGTGAATTGTGTTTCGTGTAAAACGGTATTTTTTCCTACCATTAAATCTAGTTTTAATTCTTCGCATCTACTCGCAGTAAGCGGTGTACATATAAGACCTCTACCTTCTTTGGTCATAAAATTTACAATCTCTGGAGTTACGTTTGCAGCTGCCGTAATAAAGTCACCTTCATTTTCTCTGTTTTCGTCATCTACAACTATTACTAGTTTTCCTTTTTTGATGTCGTCTATGGCATCTTGAATAGTATCTAATTTGTTATTCATTTCTTTTTGTTGGTTGCCATATATTGGTTTTTACACCTTGGGCAAATTTTATAAATCCTAAAAACAGTGCTAAATTCATACTTAAAAAGTATCTTACTAGCCGCAGCAAATTTACGTTAATGTTTACTGCCATCAAAATATAATCTATAAATGCAAGACATATTAACAAATGAGTAAAATGTAGTAAAAAATAGTAAGGCGAAAAAGGGTAGAGGTAAAGTAAACTAATATAGCCGCCTAGCATAAAAAATGGTCCAAGCCAACGTATTATTTTATGCGAAAAAAAAGTAAATCCAATTCCAAAATTAGATTTCCAAAGTAATTTGTAATAAATAAATAGATTCTGAAAATTTCCTGTTGAAATACGTTTTTTACGTTTAAATTCTTCACTTACATTTTGTGGTAAATCTTCAAAACAAATTGCATTTGGTTCTGTAATTATTCCTTTTTTGTTTTTTAATACAGACATACTTATATAAAAATCTTCCATAAGTATATTTTGAGGAATTTTTGGAATTAATTTTCGGCGTATAGCATAGCACGCTCCAAAAGCAGCAATACTAGATTGAAAAACCTTCCCTTCATTTATTTTTAATTGATTTTCATTGGAAATGTAAAATTGTTCTTGTTTTGAAATTCCTTTGTCTTTAATATTTTTGTTTTTAATATTGGCGCAGACAATTCCCAAAGTTTCATTTTTAAAATGCTTTACCAATTCATGAATTGTATCTTCTTTAAAAATAATATTTGCATCGGTCATTATACAAACATCAAATTTTTCTGTAGATATACCTTTAGAAAACATTTTATTTAAGACTTCTTGTTTTCCACTTCGCTCTTTATAATTAAAAAATGTAATTTTATCAGTAGTGTTGACTATTTTATTAATAACAGCATTTGTATTGTCTGAAGAACAGTCCGAACCTATAAATATTTGAAATTTGTTACTTGGATAATTGGTTTTTAAACTCGAAATTAACTTATCTTCTATTACTTTTTCTTCATTGTAAGCTGCAATTACTATAGCAACAGTTGGTAGTTCATTTGGGCTGTAGACAATTTTGTTTATTTGTTTGTTTTTTGCTAAAAAAGACATGAGCAAAGGATATAAAAAATAAGTGTACACGAGTAAAAAAGTACATATCCAAAATAATATTTTAATAAAAATAATCAAATTATCTCTTTTTTATAAAAATTTACCAATTCGGTGCCTAGTACATTAATGTCGTGTTTTTTTTGAATTAGCTTTTGAGCCTCTAGTGCAGTTTGTTCCAGTTTATTTTTATCTTTTCCAAGTTCTGTAAGTATTTCAATCCATTCTTCTGGAGTATCTGCAATAAAAATATTTTTTTTATCTGTATATTCTATTCCTTCTGCACCTATGCTTGTAGAAATTACTGTTCTGCCTAGTGCCATGGCTTCTATAATTTTTATACGCATGCCGCTACCAGATAGTATTGGTGCTATCATTACAGAATTTTGATAAGTAAACTCTTGCGCATCATCTACTTCGCCATAAATAAATAGATTGGAATGTTTTAAATCGTAATATTTTTTTGGAAAATTTCTTCCTGCTAAATTAAAATTTGCTTTGTTGTTTTTAAGTACAAAGGGTTTCCAAATTGAGTTTAAAAACCATTTTATTCCTTCAGCGTTTGGTTGCCAATCTAAACCTCCAATAAAACCAACATTAAAATCTTGAGTTAATGGTTCTATAGTTTTTTTTATTTCATAAGCTGCTGGAAGTGTTTTAAATTTGGCTTTTATATTTAATTTTTTAAAATATTGTTCGTCTAAACTAGAAATACTTACAATTCCATCGACACTTTCTGCTATTTTATCTTCAAACTTTTTTAGTCTTGGAATCATTACTTTATTTAGGTAAAGTGCTTTAAAATAACTCTCTTTTGCTGCAAGTCTTTCCCAAATTTGGTGCTCTATATTGTGCGCTCTTAATATTATTTTTGCTGTTGAATATTTTTTGATATATTTTATATAAACGCCAAGAAAAACACCTTCTAGTTGTATTAAATCAAAATCTTGTTTTTGAATTAATTTTATAAGTTTTGCTTTTATTTTTTTATCTATAAAACGTTCTACAATGTATGCTTCGTTGCTAAAAAACATATTTTTAACAATGTCTAAATATGAAATTTTTGTATTTATTTTACCAAACTGATAATCTACTCCATCAAGATACAAAGCACTTTTCTTTTTTTTATGCTTAGGCGTTAGTATTGAAAATATTGTAAGACTACAATTATTATCTCTAAATGCTTTAGATAACTGGTGT
>CAKZQD010000136.1 GCA_937139485.1 uncultured Bacteroidota bacterium
TAATTGGTCCAAGACCAGAAAGACCACAATTTGTAAAAGAATTAGAAGATCAGATTCCGTTTTACGCAATTAGACACGTTGTTAGACCTGGCTTAACAGGTTGGGCACAAGTGAATTACCCGTATGCAAGTACAATTGAAGAACAAGAAACAAAATTGCGGTACGATTTGTATTATATCAAAGAAAGAAATTCTTTTTTAGATTTTAAAATACTTATAAAAACTATTTCTACCGTTCTTCTATTGAGAGGTCAATAAGAACTTTTTTAAACTTACAAATCTTATTAAAAGTAAGAAAATAAAAGGCAAAATAGCTAGTGGTAATTGTTGAATATTACCCAACCAAATTACTGGAATTATAAGTAATAATATTATTAATAAGTTCAAATAGTATTTATTCACAAAACCATAACCACAATCATAATAACGGTCAGATGAAACATTCTGAAATGAATCATAAAAGTTTAAAATCTTCAAAACATAAAAATATGATGCAATCAAAAAAAGTTATGATGATTTTAAATAACTATTTAAAAGTAAAAACTGCATTAGTAAATTCAGATTATAAAGAAGCTGCAAAATCTAGTGTAGCATTGCATAATTCTTTAAAAACATTTTCATACAAAGGGTTTACAGATAAACAACAAGTTGAAATTAAAGATATTATAACTGATGCAAAAGAACACGCTGAACATATTGGTAAAAGCAAGTTAGATCATCAAAGAGAACACTTTAAAACTTTAAGTAAAGATATTATCGATTTAATCACTATAACAGGTTCAATGCATAAAATATATCAACAATATTGTCCAATGTATGAAGGTGGCAGCACTTGGTTAAGTGTAGAAAAAGCTGTTAAAAACCCTTACTATGGTAGTAAAATGTTGTCTTGTGGTAAAGTTGTTAAAGAAATAAACTAAATGAAATTTCTTAAAATCTTAGCAGTTCTTTTAATGATTTGTTTTGCAGGTATACAATTGATTCCAACAACATTAAACCAAAATAACTTGGTTAGTAAGAATGATTTCTTGTTGGTAAATAATACCCCTAAAAAAATAAATAAATTATTAAATAAAGCTTGTTATGATTGCCATAGTAACAATACAGTGTATCCCTGGTATAATAACATTCAACCTTTTACTTGGTTAATAAATAAACACATTGTTGAAGGTAAAAAAGAGTTGAATTTCAGTCAATGGAATGAATTATCACAAAGAAGAAAAGTAAGTAAATTAAGGTCTATTGTTAAGCAAATAGAACAAAATAAAATGCCTTTAAATTCTTATACCATTCTCCATAAAGATTCAAATTTAACCTCAGAGGATAAAAAATTAATTATTGATTATTTAAACGAAATGAAAAAAAAATAGAAAAGCCCTGTAAGGGAAAGTTAAAATTTGGTTGATTTTTTACCCTTTCCCTTGTCAGGCACTATTTAAAAATTCTTTTCATTTAAAAGCTGTTAAATTAATATTTACAATTTTATGAATTCAAAATTTACAGTTAAAAATATCGATTATAAAAATTAAAAAATGAAACACACATATAATATACAAGGAATGACTTGCAATGGTTGTAGAAATCACGTTGAAGAAACTCTTTCAAAAATTGATAATGTTTCAAACGTAAAAGTCAATTTAGCGAAATCAGAAGCTATTATAGAAATGCATTCACATATTTCCATTGAAACATTTCAAAATGCATTAAAAGAAGATGGTGGTAGATACAGTATTCATAATCTAGGTGAACACAAACCTAGTAAGGTAGAAAAACAAGAAAATTCTACAGAAAAAGGTAATGGAATATTCTATTGCCCAATGCATTGTGAAGATGACAAAACCTATACTTCTCAAGTTGGTTGTCCTGTTTGTGGTATGGATTTAGTAGAACAACCTAAACTTCAACTAAAAGCAGAATATACCTGTCCTATGCACCCCGAAATTATAAAGGATGAACCAGGAAGTTGCCCTATTTGTGGAATGGATTTAGTAGCAATAGAACCTACTGAAAACGAAGAAGATAAAACCTACCAAAAATTGCTTACTAAAATGAAAATTTCGGTACTTTTTACAGTGCCCATTTTCATAATTGCAATGGCAGATTTAATTCCAGAAAACCCATTAACAAAAATGTTTTCTCAATTTACTTGGAATTGGATTCAGTTAATTTTATCACTTCCAGTTGTATTTTATACCTGTTGGATGTTTTTCGAAAGGGCCTATAAAAGTATAAAAACTTGGAATCTAAATATGTTTACACTAATTGGTATTGGTACAGGAGTAGCTTGGTTATTTAGTTTAGTCGCTATGTTTTTTCCTGATGTTTTTCCAGAACAATTTAAAACGGAAAGTGGTACAGTATTCGTCTATTTTGAAGCGACAACAGTAATTCTTACACTAGTTTTATTAGGGCAATTATTAGAAGCGAAAGCACATAGTCAAACAAGTGGTGCTATTAAAGAACTATTAAAATTAGCACCAACAGAAGCGACTTTAGTTACAGAATCAGGTGACAAAATTATTTCAATTAATAGTATTAAAAAAGGAGATTTACTTCGAGTAAAACCAGGTGATAAAATTCCTGTAGATGGTAAAATAACTGAAGGTCATAGTAGTATAGATGAATCTATGATAACTGGAGAGCCTATTCCCGTAGATAAAAAAAGAGACGACACTGTAAGTTCGGGTACTATAAATGGTACAAAATCTTTTGTAATGATTGCAGAAAAAGTCGGTTCAGAAACCTTACTATCTCAAATTATTCATATGGTAAACAATGCTAGTCGCTCAAGAGCTCCTATTCAAAAATTAGCAGACAAAATATCAAAATATTTTGTGCCCATTGTTATACTAGTTGCCACTATTACATTTTTTATCTGGCGTTATTATGGTCCAGAACCAGCAATGGTTTTTGCATTTGTAAATTCTATTGCAGTATTAATCATTGCTTGCCCTTGTGCTTTAGGTTTAGCAACACCAATGTCTGTAATGGTAGGTGTTGGAAAAGGGGCTCAAAATGGTGTTTTAATTAAAAATGCTGAAGCTTTAGAAAATTTAAATAAAGTAGATGTACTAATTACAGATAAAACAGGAACCATTACAGAAGGGAAACCATCTGTAGAAAAAGTAGTAAATACCTCTGGTGATTTTGATGAAAAAATAGTACAAAGTATTGCTTCTCTAAATCAATACAGTGAGCATCCTTTAGCTGAAGCTATTGTAAACTTTGCCAAAAAGAAAAACATAAAATTGCTTGAAGCAAATGATTTTGAAGCTGTAATGGGCAAAGGTGTTATAGGTACAATTAGAAATAAAAAAATTTCATTAGGAAATAAAAAATTAATGGAGTTGGTAAAAGCAAAAATATCTAATGAATTTGATGCCAAAGTTATAGCAGAACAAGAACAAGGAAAAACAGTTTCTTATATATCTGTAGACAATATAGTTGTAGGTTATGTAACCATAACAGATGCAATTAAAGGCACTAGTAAACAAGCAATAAGCGAATTACAAAAACAAGGTATAGAAGTAATTATGTTAACTGGCGATAATAAGCGTACTGCAAAATATGTTGCAGACCAATTAAACCTGGCTAGTTTTCAAGCAGAATGTTTACCCGAAGATAAATTAAATGTCATTAAAGAATTACAATCTCAAGAAAAAATAGTTGCAATGGCTGGTGATGGTATTAATGACGCTCCTGCTTTGGCACAAGCTAATATTGGTATTGCTATGGGTACAGGTACAGATGTAGCTATAGAAAGTAGTGAAGTAACCTTAGTAAAAGGTGATTTACTAGGTATTGTAAAGGCAATAAACCTCGGAAAAGGTGTAATGAAAAACATCAAACAAAATCTGTTTTTTGCTTTTATATACAACATTCTAGGTGTTCCAGTTGCAGCAGGATTATTATTTCCATTTTTCGGAATTTTACTGTCCCCAATGATTGCTGCAGCTGCAATGAGTTTCAGTTCTGTTTCTGTAATTCTAAATTCATTAAGATTAAGAAATATAAAATTATAAAAATGGTAAAAAGGCAAACAGCATTAAAAATTAGAAAAACACATCGCTATTTAGGTTTGTTTTTAGGTATTCAGTTTTTGTTTTGGACAATAAGTGGACTATACTTTAGTTGGACAGATATTGACGATATACACGGCGACCACTTTAAAAATTTAGAGTATAAATCCAAATCGTTCAACAATCTTATAAGTCCTTCACAGCTTGATATTTCAAAAGGTATTAATACAATAGCATTAAGAGATATTAGCAACACACCTTACTATTGGATTAATGACAAACAACTCTATAATGCTGTAAATGGAAATCTTAAAAACAGTATTTCTAAAGAAGAGGCACTTTATATTGCAAAAAACAATATGAAAAGTGGTTTAGAAGTAGATACTATTGAACAAATTGATGAGGCAGGGAAGCATCACGAATATAGAGAAAAACTATTGCCAGCTTATGTCATATCCTATAAATCAGACGAAGCTCTAAAAGCCTATGTGTCCATTAAAGATGGGAAATTTCAAACAGTAAGGCATCGCAGTTGGCGTTGGTTCGACTTTTTATGGATGACACATACGATGGACTACGAAGGTCGAGATAACTTTAACACAATAGTATTAAGAGCTTTTTCACTTTTAGGATTGATTACTGTGTTAAGCGGATTTTTGTTATGGTACACATCGTCACCATCTATTAGAAAATTATTAAAGAGAAAAAATAAGAAGAAATGAAAAAATATGTAATCTATTCAGCAATATTGGTAGTTGGCTTACTATTAGGCTGGTTACTATTTGGTGGTTCATCAAATAAAGAAACAGAACATAATCATTCTGAAACAGCAGAAACAAATCAAATGTGGACGTGTTCTATGCATCCGCAAATTATGCAACCAGAACCTGGTGATTGCCCAATTTGTGGTATGGATTTAATTCCTGCTGTAAGTAGCG
>CAKZQD010000137.1 GCA_937139485.1 uncultured Bacteroidota bacterium
AATCCCATCAATCCTCCATTTCCTCCTCCATATACCAAATCGTAATCCTGTTCGGCCAAAAGCTTGACTAATTTCTTGGTTTCCTCAACAATTTGAGAAGAATTTCCTGTTCGAGCACCACAAAAGATGCATACTTTTTTACTCATTTTTTTTTACTTCTAATTATTTAATCAATCTCAACCATCAACGGACAGTGATCGCTGTGCACCGCTTCCGATAAAATAACTGCTCTTTTCAGTCTATCTTCTAAAGTTTTGCTTACCATGTGATAATCTATCCTCCAGCCTAAGTTTTTGCCTCGAGCTCCAAATCTATAAGTCCACCAAGTATATTGATCTGGACCATCGTTGAAATAGCGGAAAGAATCTATAAATCCTGAATCTATAAACTGAGTCACCCACTCTCTTTCTTCTGGTAAAAATCCTGATGCATTTTTAAGTCCTTTCGGATTGTGAATATCTATGGCTTCATGACAAATATTATAATCTCCAACAACAATAATATTTTTATCTTGTTTAGATTTTATAAAATCGAAATAATTATCTAAAAACTCATACTTAAAAGCCTGTCGTATTTCACCAGAACTTCCAGAAGGAAAGTAGGTATTTATTAATGTAAAATCTTTAAATTCTAACTGCAATGTTCTTCCTTCAAAATCTGACTTTTCATTATTCTGACCTTGAATAATATTTATAGGATCTATTTTTGTAAATACAGCAACACCGCTGTATCCTTTTTTCTGAGCACTAAACCAATATGCTTTATAACCAAGTGCTTCAATTTCTGAAATATCTACTTGTTCTGGTTGTGCTTTTGTTTCTTGTATACAAACAATATCAAAATCATTTTCAGATAACCAATCTGCAAAACCCTTTTTTAATGCAGCTCGAATACCATTTACATTATAACTGATTATTTTCATTAAAATTAAAAATTATATTTTAAACCAATCATAAAAGCAAAAGCATTATAATTATCTCTAAAAGTTAATTGTTCATAAGCTTTATCTCTATTGTAATTTGGATTTGCAGTTCCATCAGGATTTTTAGTTTCAAATGAACTATTACTAGATTCAGTTATTTCATTTAAGTAATCTGTAGTTAATAATATTTCAGGAATATCTGCTTCGGTAAATTCAGATTGAATAAAATCAATTCCAGCACCATCTAACAATTCTTGGTTGTTAACTATACCTTTCAGTGCATCACTGTTTACTGTAGAATAAAATTTATTTATCTTGGTTTGCTTTGCTTTTACGGTTAACATTTGCATTTCCATTTCAGCAAATATTTTAAGCTTACCATCTAATACATTTTTAAATTTATATTCAGCACCAAGTCTTGCCATAAAACCTATAGAAAAAGAACCAGAAGTTACAGCTTCAATATCTGTTTTAGTTGGTACTCTATTTTGAATATTTAAACCACCTTCTGTATTTATATATTCTATAAGTCTTGCGGTTTTAATAACAGTTTCTGGATCTATAACTGGCATCAAATCTCTAAAAGAATCGCCAGTTTCATCTTCTATGCTCAATTTAACGCTTGTTCCACCAGCTAATGGCATCAATATACCAAATTTAGCATAAGGACGTATTAAAAGGCTCTCATTTGCATATACACCAAACATTGGAGTAATTCTAAACATAGATGTCTGAGATTTTTGCGTTGCATGATATATAACCTTATCACTTTTTGTTCTTCTATTTACATAAGCGTCATCAAAACCAAGTGTATATAAATAATTAAAATCTACTTCAAAAGAAAAATTCTGTGTAATCATAAAACCATATCCCAAAGAAAAATTTAATCCAGCTCCTCTAGATCCAAAAGAATTTTTTTCTGAATAACTTATAACATCTCCAGTTGAAGTTTCTTCGGTATTTATATAGGTTTTTCCAACCTCACTTCTAGGAGATCCTATTTGACTAGAAACCACAGGAATACTATATCCTGTTCTAAAAGAAATAAAGTGTTTAGAAAATGTTGCTTTTTCTTGTGCAGACAATGCAAAAGAAATAATTGTAAAAAGTGTAATAAAGTAAAATTTAGTCATAATGTTTTTTTTTAATAAAATTTATAATTTCCAAACGAATCTATATTTATGTTTCTAATTCGTTTATTGTTTGTAAAGTAATAGTATTCGCTTTTTAGGTTTTCCCAAAAAGTAATATGTTCTGGATATTCTTTATAAAAAATATATTCTGTAAGTTTATTAAATTTAAAAGGATAAAGATGAATAGGTATGTTTTGCTGACCTTGATTTTTTGCATGAGCACTTATTAAATAAATTTCTTCCATAATATCATCTGTCATTGGCAAACAACCTACAGTTACACATGAGCCATGAATATAAATATCTCCACCCAAATCTGAGGCAGTAGAATTTAATCTATCAGAATTATTTGGATAACTTATTCCTAAAGATAAATGAAAATCACTACTTGGATTAAAAACATTAATATTATAAAATCCTTCTGGAACTTGTTTGTCTCCTTGAATTCTTTTAGGGCCAAAATCTCCAGATTTTTTACAAACATCATAAACCTTAAATATTCTGTAGCTACCATTATATTCTTTTATCCAAACTTGTAGTTCGCCTTCTGCTTTGTAAGAAACCAATAAAATATTGCTTGGTGGATAACTAAAACCTTTTTTTTGAAATTCTTGCTTCAAATTATAATCTTTCTCCTCAAAAGCATTTTTCACACGTTCAAAAGAAAGCTGATAAGAAAGAAAAGAATCTTGTGCATACATATTTAAATAAAATAAAATAATTAGAAGAGAAATAAACAATTTTCTATGGTTATTTATTGTATTTATTATTTTAAAGAAAAAGTTATCATTATTAGCGCTGTTAATTAGGGTATAAGTATTCAATTTTTGTTTCTTTTTAAGTAATTTAATAGTTTATCAACGCTTATTAACAATTCAATAACAGTCTTGAAGCTTAATTATACTCAATTTATTGACTTTTAAACATTTCGTTCATTATTTTACTTGCTAATAACTTTTTCTGTTTTGAAATAGAATAAAATGTTATTAAAATCGACTTAATGAACAATGCATTTAAATGTGTTTTACTCTGTAAAATTTTTATAAAAGTAATTTTTATTTGTTACTAATTTATAAACGCTTATTAACATGTTTCCACATGTTATTTGTGAATTACTTAAAACTGTTCTTTTTATTAAGTTTTGTCATAAAAAAAAGCAGTTTTATTATAAAACTGCTTTAACATTTAAAAATATTTACTTTACTATTAGCTTTCTTACTGTTTTATTATTTTCATTTTGCAAGCTTAAATAATAAATACCTTTATCAAATTTAGAAACATCTATTTGTGTTTTACTTTGTTTTAATGTGTCACTAAAAACCAACTTGCCAATATTATTATAAAATTTAATTTTTGTTTGTTTATAAATATCAGTATTTAAAATAAAAGAATTAAGACTTGGATTTGGATAAATAGAAAGATTAAAAATATCATTATCTAAAGTATTTATTGCAACAGTGTTTTTAGTAATAGTTATATTTTTAGTAATAAAATCACAAGCTGTATCATTTGAAATAGTTAAAGTTATTGGAAAATTTCCTACAGAATTAAATGAAGTATTAAAAATAATATTTGTTTCAGAAGTATTTGTTGCATTAGGAGCAAACCATTCAAAATTTTGAGGATTTCCAGAACTATTACTTAATAAGTTAAAATTTATATCAGCCATTTTATCTGGAACTAAAAAATCTGCTTTTAAACCATTTGCTTGAGAATGAAAATTTGTAATTTCTTCGCTGCCAAATGCATCATTATTAACTATTTCATTTCCATCAATAGAAACTGAATAAAAACCATCGTCTACAAAAAATGTTGATGTTAATCCATCTCCACCAGAATCTTTCATTTTAAAATAATAATCGCCAAATGCTAAGCAATAATTAAAGGTGTGCGATGTATTGTCTCCAAAATTACTTTCTGAATAAAGAAGATCATTACCGCTTGTATATATTTCAAAACTAGTTTCTTGCTCTTCAAAGTTTGTATTAACTATTACTTCTATATCACTACCATTTATTACTTCAAAAGAAAAATTATCAGTATTGTTACATGTATTGTCATCTATACTAGCATTATAAGAACTTATAGATAAATTATAATTATAAAAACCTTTACATAAAATAAGTTTATCTAAACTTATTGTTTCAGATTGTCCAGTTGTTAAATTACCTGTCCAATTATATGTTTGTATATTATTATCTAAACCATATTCAAAACTGATAGAAGTTGCAGTATTAGTACCAAGATTAGACAATAAAATTTCTTGTTTAATATTAGCTCCACAATTTACTGCATCAGGTTTATTCAAAAAAGAAATTACTACATCATCAGAAGTAATGGTAGAACCTTCAATACCATCTAAACTTGTTGGGTTTAAATTTAAAGGATCTAACCAGTCGCTTAAACCTAAATTCCAAGAAACATCTATTTTACCATAGTAATCATTTATATTGTTATTACAATTTGCAGATCCACCATATAACTGACCAATAATTCTTTTATTTTCATCAAACAAAGGAGAACCAGAAGAACCAGGTTCTGTAGTACCATCTTCCCAATTTGATATACGCCAAGTAGCTGCACCACTATATGTTGCAGAAGATGCAGGGTTATTATCAAAACTAATTTTTTTTAAATCACCTCTTGGGTGGTGTATTCCTACTTGCGAACTTGGGTTATTTCCAGAAATATCCCAGCCTGCAAAAAAAACATTAAAACTAGCTGGTGGTATTTGAGTTAATTCAAGCAAAGCAAAATCTGAAGAACCACTACTAGCTCTTAGTGCCAATACATTTATACTTTGAAAATTTATATTTTGATAACCACTATTTGTTAAACAATCTGTACTTTCCCAATTAAAACCAATATTCCAAGTTGTAACATCACTACCAGTACAATGGTCTGCAGTTAAAAAATATGGTTTTTTGTCTTCACAAGTATTATTTACTAGTGCACCTGTACAATTTCCGTTTCCATTTACAATTATAATTCCTACAGATCTTATTTGATCTCTCCAGTTATCTCCAACTGCACAAATTACATTATTATTACAATCACCAGATTCATCAACAGCTTTTGTAGATATTTTTAAAGATCTATAAGCGTGTGTAACTCGTGTAATATCAAATGTAGAAATATTTTTTACTGCCACAGGTTCATAAAACTCTAAAGTAATTTTTTCGCCTCTTAGTGGCATAGTAGAAAGATTATGATGTTGTCTATTATTTTTTTCGGTAAAACTACCTATTACTACACTTTTATCTTCGTTGTAAAAAAATAGAGAAGCACCAGAAGCAAGATTAAAATTTTCTAATAAAAAGTTAAGCGATTGAGCATTTTCAGAATAAAAACTTGCTCTCCATATTCTATCTCCATTTTGTAGTTGAAACCATTCGCCAGTATTATGTACATTATAGTTTACATAAAAGTTAAAACCAAAGCGAAAAGGAATATCTTTCTGTAAATCAAAAATGGCATCTTCTGCTGCCAGTTTGTTCAAATCAATTTCTGGAAAAGAAACAGCTGCAGATAATGAAGGTAATTTATGCATAGAACTATAAGGTATACCACCTTGCTGTACTTGTGCTACTAAAAATTGATAGTTTAATAAAGTAAAAAGTATAAAGTAAATTTTTTTCATTGAATTTGTTTTAATACTTGCGAAATTAATCATTTTAATAGTTATGCTTAAATTTACAGAAAAAGCTAGCTAAACATTAGGCAAACAAAAACTATAAATCTTACTATGTTTGCATCGAAAAATAAAATAAGATGTTTTCTGTACTAAATAGAAAAGAAGAAATACAAAAATTAAAAAATACACCACTCGATTTAATAATAATTGGTGGCGGAATTACAGGTGCTGGTATTGCCTTAGATGCTGCAAGTAGAGGAATGAAAGTTGCTTTATTAGAAAAAAACGATTTCGCATCTGGAACAAGTGGAAAATCAACCAAATTAATTCATGGAGGTTTAAGATATTTAAAACAATTAGAATTTGGACTAGTAAAAGAAGTTGGGCTAGAAAGAGCCATTGTACATAAAAATGCAAAACACTTAGTAATAGCAGAACAAATGATGTTGCCTATTATAAAAAATGGTTCTTTAAATAAATTTTTTACCAATATAGCGCTTATGGTTTATGATTTTTTGGCTGGCGTAGCAAAATCTGAAACAAGAAGAATGCTTACTAAACCAGAAACCATAAAAGAAGAACCACTTTTACATGCAAGAGGAAAAAACTTAATAGCTGGTGCATTATATTACGAATATAGAACAGACGATGCTAGACTAACTATAGAAATAATAAAAAAAGCCCAACAGTTTGGTGCAATGTGTTTCAACTATGCTGAAGTAGAATCTTTTATTTATGAAAACGAAAAAGTAAAAGGTGTAAAAGTAAAAGACAATATTATAGATTCAAGCTTTGAAATAAATGCTTCTACAATAGTAAATGCTACAGGCCCTTGGACAGATGTACTTAGAAATGCCGACAAATCATTAGAAGGAAAACGCTTACTTTTAACAAAAGGCGTACATATAGTTTTTGATAATAATAAGTTTCCAATAAAACATTCTATTTATTTCGACATGCCAGATAAACGCATGATTTTTGCCATAAGTAGAAACAATAAAACTTATGTAGGAACCACAGATACTGTTTATAATAAAGAAATTTCAAATCCTCAAGTAAATTTAGAAGATGTTGAATATTTATTAAATGGTGTAAATAAAATGTTTCCAAGCATAAAATTAAATAAAAAACATATAGAAAGTAGCTGGGCAGGTTTAAGACCGCTTATTTATGAAGATGGAAAAGCAGCAAGCGAAGTTTCTAGAAAAGATGAAATTTTTATTTCACCAAGTAATTTAATATCTATAGCCGGAGGCAAGTTAACAGGCTATAGAAAAATGGCAGAAAAAACAGTAGATTTAGTAAGGCTAAAACTTAAAGAAGAAAATAAAATATTTTCGGAATGTAAAACAGAAAACATAAAAATAGCAGGAGCAGACTTTAATAATAATGAAGAAATAACAGATTTAATTATTCAACTTACCGGCGAAGCAAAACAAGTAAATATTGGATTAGAAAACATAAAAGAATGGGTTTATAGATATGGAACCAATGCAAAAATTCTTTTAGAAATAGCCTACAATAACTTTAGATATGTAGAAAAAGACGTAGAAAAATTAATTATTTTAACAGAACTTATTTATGTAATTGAAAATGAATCTGTAGCTACAATTGCAGATTTTTATATTCGCAGAACATCAAAACTATATTTTGATAGAAAAAACATAGAAAAACATTTAGATTTTATATGTTTAGAATTATCTGCAAGATTAAAACTTAATAAAGAAAAAACAGAAAATCAGAAAGAAACATTTTTAGCTTATTATAATGAGTCGTTAAATTTCATAAATTAAAAATAAATATGATAAAAAAACCACAAGAAGGATTAAAAGGAATTATAGAAAATTGGCAGAGTGATTTATTAGCTGCAATATCAGTTTCATTAGTTGCACTTCCTCTTGGTTTAGGAATTGCACTTGCATGTGGAATATCTCCAATTGCAGGAGTTTATACAGCTATTATTGGTGGTATAGTTACTACTATTTTTAGAAATAGTCATGTATCTATAAATGGTCCATCGGCGGGTATTATTGCTGTTGTACTTGCGGGCGTTGCTATAATGGAAGACGGTTCTGGCAATGCTATAAATTATGTATTTGCTGCCATTGTTGTTTCTGGTGCTATTCAAATAATTTTAGGATTACTAAAATTAGGAATACTTGCAGATATATTTCATACAAGTGTAGTAAATGGTTTATTGGCTGCTATTGGTGTAATTATTTTTGCAAAACAAATTCATTATGTTTTAGGCACTACAACAGAAACAACTACCATAATTGGTAATATTTTAGATGCAATAAAACAAATTCCAAACCTTAATCCTTTTGTATTTATTATAGCTTTGGTAGGTTTTGTTTTATTAATTTTTCATTCAAAAATAAGTTATAAGTTTTTTCATTTTTTACCAGCTCCACTTTGGGTTTTAATTTTATCTATTCCATTTGTATATTTATTCAACTATTTCGAAGCACACAATTATCAACTTTTTGGTAAAACATTTTCTGTAGGACCAGAATTATTAATCAATATACCAAATAATGTTTTAGATGCCATTATTTTTCCAAAATTTGATGCAATAAAAACTTCAGGTTTTTGGACAACCGTATTTTCAATTACATTAATTTCTAGTATAGAATCTTTAGCAAGTGCAAAAGCTGTAGACAATTTAGATCCTTACAAAAGAAAAACAAATTTAAACAAAGAACTTTCTGCAATAGGAATAGCAACAATGGTTTCTGGAGCCATTGGTGGTTTGCCTGTAATAAGTGTAATAGTAAGATCTACGGTAAACGTACACAACCATGCAAAAACAAAATGGTCAAACTTTTATCACGGCGTTTTATTACTTGTGTTTATATTTTTATTGGCACCAGTTATTCAAAAAATTCCTTTAGTTGCTTTGGCAACATTACTAGTTTTTACTGGGTATAAATTGGCTTCACCAAAAGTTTTTCAGCATGTAAGAGAACAAGGAATAGAACAATTTATAATTTTTACTGCAACGCTATTAATTACACTATTTACAGATTTATTAATAGGAATATTTGGTGGTTTACTGGTAGCTTTATTTATACATTATTTTATGTTAAATATTTCTATAGGAGAATTTTTTGGGCTAATATTTAAATCTGGAACTAGCTTAGAACAAAAAAATGAAAACGATTATGAACTAAAAGTAAAAGGAATAGCAAATTTTTTGGCAACATTAAAAATAATGAAATTACTAGGAAGTGTTCCTGATGAAAAAAACATAGTAATAGATTTTAGAGAATGTAGACTTTTAGATTTTTCTTTACAAGAAGATATTCAAATTTTTAAAGACAGCTATAAAAGAAGAGGCGGAACCGTAAAATATAAAGGACTCGAAACACATTTTTCTTCAAACGAACACCGTTTTGGATTAAAATATTTAAATAATGTAAAAGTTACCAGAACCAGTAGAACAAAAACAATTTTAAAACTAGCAGAAGAAAAAGCCTGGGGATTTAAAAATTTGTGTTATGAAAAATTAGACTTCTTAGAAACTTTTTATTTTTTCCAAACCAAACATATTTCAAATAGAAGAAATGTAGTTTCTTGCCACAATAATGCCTGGGAAATATTTGACGTTAAATTTGAAGAAGGCGCATATTTGGCAATGGAAGAATACAGAACCACTTTAGGATTAATAAATTGCAATCATAAAATTCCAAAATTTACTTTTGAACTAAAAACTTTTACCGATAAATATTTAAATTGGTCTTCTCATAAAGACATTGATTATGTACTATATGAAAATTTTTCGAACGACTATTTAGTAAAAGTAGAAGAAAAAGAGGAAATGGATAAGTTTTTGAATGAAGACCTTCGTAATTTAATTTCAAATAGCGATTTTATTCATCACCTAGAAAGTAATGGTGAAGCAGTTTTGGTGTTTATGGATAAAATAAAACTTGCCGACAAAGAAGATTATAAAAAAATAATAGCTTTTGAAGAAGCATTAAAAGATTTAATAAAATAATCTACAAAGAATGACTATCCGTTTAAATACAGTAAGTCTAATTTTGCGAAGAATGTTTCTCCCTTGAGGGAGATAAGAGGGTGATTCTTCGACAAAAATCACCCATCTACTTCCCTCAAGGGAAGAACAAGACTCGCAAAACATAAACCGATTAATTATTTATGCCTTTAAACGGATAGTCATTCTACAAAGTATATTTATGAATTAAAAAGTATTTATACTGAAGCATACTTATTTTACCGTTTAGTATAATGTTTTCAAGTAAGCCGTCTAAAATAATAATGAGCAATCCCGTTTCTTTATCTATATCATCAAATTGTAAACTGTCTAAAGAAAAACTTATTTGATCTTTAACTTCATTCCAAATAGATTTTGTTTTAAATTGTTGATTCCACTTCAATTTTATATAAAATTTAAAATAAGGATAATTTTCTTCAGAAATATCAAATGGAAATTCAATAATTTTTTTTAAGAAAGATTTTCCGTCTACACAATTTTTAATGTCATCAATTTGATTTTTAATAATTTTTTCAGACTGTTCAATAAGTACTGTGTATAAGTTATTTTTATTTTTAAAATGTTTAAAAATTAAAGCATCAGAAACCTTAGCTTTTTGTGCAATTTTTATTGTAGAAACAGCGGCATATTCATTATTAGAAAAAAGAAATAATGCAGCACTTAATATTTGATTCTTTTTTGACATTTATTTAGTAAGTAAGTACTTACAAATATAATTGAACTTACTAAATATAAAGCATTTTGTTTAAAATTAAATTTAATTTTGAAGAAGTAATTTTTATATAAAAAACTACTTTTTTGTGCCTTTAATTAATGTTTCTAAAGCCTGTAAATGATTTTTGAAAGCAAGTTTACCTTCTTTGGTTGCCTGGTAAGAAGTTTTGGTTTTTTTACCTACAAATTCTTTCTTAACTGTAATAAATTCTATTTTTTCTAGCTTTGCCAAATGACTTGCCAAATTTCCATCTGTAAGTCCAAGAAGTTCTTTAAAGCCATTAAAGTCGTACCAGTCGTTTACCATGAGAATACTCATAACACCAAGTCTCACTTTATTTTCAAAAGCTTTATTTATATGTGAAAAAAAATCTTTCACTACTTTAGTCTTTTTCGTATTTCCACCACATTAAAAAACCATATACTATATGTAGAACACCAAAACCAAGACACCAAAAAAGCAAGCCATAACCAATAAAAATACAACCAAACAAACCAAGTACAATTTCAGAAATACCTAAATATCTAATTTCATCTAAAGTATATTTTCCAGCATTTAAAAGTGCCAAACCATAAAAAACTAAAGTTGTAGGAGCTACCAAACCAAACATTTTATAAGAAACAGAATAGTTATCTATAGAATGATACATTAATATTAAACAAAAAACACCACCAACAAAAAGAGGAATTAGTAAATTAATGATGGTTTTAAAAGCCGTTTCGTCCCAAAGTGCCAAACCTTGTTTTCTCGCTTTTTTGGTAGTAAAAAAAATACTACAGCTTATAGATAAAATTAAAACAATAAGCGCAACAATAATTCCAAAGAAAACAAAATCTACTGTTATATTCATAGGAAATCTATTTTTATAAACAGCTATAGAAAATGAACCAAAATATTTATAATAAACAGCAGCAGCACCAAGCAAAGCAAACGTACCAGCAAAAATTCCCGATAAACCACTTAAAGATATAAAACGAGAACTGCGCTCCATTAAGGCTTTTATATCTTTTAGGTTTTCTAAATGTTCATTTTTATCCATAATAAATACTTTGTACTACAAAGTAAATAAAAACTACGCTAAACACATATTTTATTAATAAAAAAAAGGAACTAAAAATGAATTAGTTCCTTTCGTTTTGTTTGTGTTGTAAAATATTAAGTATACTGTTTTGTCTGCTTATAAATCAAAAAAAAATTATAACGAAGCAATATAATTACTAAGATTTTGAATAGAACTATTCCAATGCAAACTTTCATATACTATAAAGTAGTTTGCTTGGTCAAGTGTTTTGCTGTAAGCTCTTTTAGCTACTTCAAGTCTATCTTTACTAAAAGAGAATAAGTTTATGAGTTCGTTTACTTGTTGAGCCGTAAAATAATTTGATGCCAAGGCCTGATTAAAAACAGTCATTTTTCCATCGCTAAACCATTGTTTATCTATAGCATTTTTTAATTGATTAAATGCATTTTTGTGCATAGGAAATGTTTCAACTACAGGAGCATGAATAATTTGCTGTGGTGCTATAGTACCACAGTGAACTGGTTTTGGAGCACCTTGTGTAGACCAAAAAACAGGCTTAGTACCATACTGGTTGTCATAATGTTGGTTATGAGAATTGTGAGCATAATTTCCATGACCATAATGTTGTGGCACTTGTATAGCCAGTTGCTCTTCTATTACATACTGTTGCTGTTCGTTTATAAAAGCATTTGTAATAGTATTTGCAGGTAAAAGCACTTTTCCAAAAAATAAAACTTCTTCTCTAATTCCAAAATAATCTTGTACAGAATAAAAAACCTGTAAGTCGTGATAGCCTGCTGGAATATTGTTTATTGAAGCCAAACTATTATTTTCTGAAATTAATTGACCATCTAATATTACCTTAATAGGAATATTAGAAGAAGTTCTTAAATTTAAAGTAGATAATTGTGCTGCGATCGCTTGGCTAGTTAAAGCCAATACAAAAACGACCAATGTTGCTATTTTTTTCATAATAATAAGTTTTATTATTATTACCAAAGCAAGCCTTGTGCCAAAGTACTCTAAATGTAATTTATTAACCTAGCGTTAACAAAAAGAAAGTTAAAACTCTGCCTTGGTGCGTGTCTCTGCCATGGTTCGTGTCTTCACGCACCAAAAACTCTCCCTTGTTGCGTGTCCACACGCAACAACAAAATAAAACTTATACAGTTTTAACATCTTCCATTACAAAATATCTCTGCCTTGGTTCGTGTATCTGTCTTGGTTCGTGTCTTCAAGCACCAAAATTCTCCCTTGTTGCGTGTCTACACGCAACAAAACTTTCTATGTTAGATGTTCTTACATAACGGTTTATGTATGAGTAGTAAGGGTTTTTGAAATACTACATTTTCAGTTTAGCACTTTGCCATATATAATAATTTCAATTGTATTTTTCTCTACAACTTAAATTTTATATTTAGCGGACTTCATTCAATGCTATGAACTTTCAATTTACTACTAAACTCTTTATTACTTATACATTTTTGTTAAGCAAAGTATTTCCTTATGTAAATTAGATTTTACTTTAATTGTCTTTTAAATAAATCACTCATTCCATTTACAATTTTGTTTACCGCTTTTGATTTGTAATACAAATCAAAATGATGACTATCAGGAATTATCATAACTTCTTTATCTTTTGAATCTAATTTATCATAAAACTCTTGAAGTTTTTCTGGTCGGCTTCCGCCTGTTGCAAATGCCATAAAATAAGGTTTTTTTTGTTGGTTATATTCTTCAATATATTCAAATGGGTCAAATTCTATTGCTCCTGTTCCTCCTTTATAAAAATTCACTTTGTTTTTCCAAGTAGATACATCTCCAATTTTTCCAGGTCCATAATATTCACAAGCCAAATGTTGCATTTTAGTAGTTGGAAATATTTTATCAGACCATTTAATGGGAGCCAATGGGACGAACATTTGAATACCAAATAAATTTAAAAATGCAACTATTGGTTTCATAGAAGAAAGCATTGCCTTTAGAACAAACTTAGCTCCATAAGCTTTCGCCATATCCTCTGGATTGGTAAATATGGGGCTAACTACTCCAGTTGCTTTTATTCTCTTATCTTCTATACTTGCAACTGTTGCATAGGCACTTCCCATACAAATTCCAACATTGAAAATATTTTCAACATCTACATTATTATGAGTTTCCAAAAAGGTTATTCCATTTTTTGTGTCCGAAATAATGCTATAAACATCTTCCACTCTTTTTCTTCCTTCACTTTCTCCGTAACCTTTTGGGTCAAATGCCAAAGTAATAAATCCTTTTTTAGATAATTCTTGAGCGTACAATCCTGCGGTTTGCTCTTTTACACCACTTGCAGGTCTTGTAACTATTACAGCAGGATATTTTTTATTTTCGTCATAATTTTCAGGTTTAAAAAGCAAGGCTGCTAATTTTTTACCATCACTATCAAAATATACTTTGTCGTTTGTTTTATTTATTGTTAATGAACTCATAATGTTTTTTTTAGTTTAAGTTTCTATACTCTTTTGGACTTATACCTTCACTATTTTTAAATATCTTACTAAAATGTTGAGGATATTCGAATCCTAAGCTAAATGCAATTTGACTAATTGGGTCTTCCGAGTTTAGTAATTTATTTTTTGCCTTTTCTACTATGTGTAAATGAATGTGTTCTGTAATGCTTTTTCCAGTTTCTTTTTTTAGTAAATCACTTAAATATTTACCAGACATTTGCAAAGCTTCACCACATTGAGTGACTGTTGGGATTCCTTTTTCTATAAGTGAATTACTCTCAAAATAGGATTGAATAAAAATTTCAAAATCACTAATAAAATCTTTTTGATGCGTTTTTCGAGTTAAAAATTGACGGTCAAAATATCTTTGGCTATATTTTAGTAAAGATTCAATATTGTGAATAATAAGTTCTTCTGTATGCTGATCTATATTTTGATGAATTTCTTTTTCAATTTTATATATAATTTCAGCAAGTGCTAATTTTTCATTGTACGAAATATGTAAGGCTTCATTATTGTTGTAATCAAAAAATGAATAGTGCTGAATAGTATTTGCTAAAGAATATGGGCGAATTAAATCTGGATGAAAAAAGATGCTCCAACCACCTAAATCTGGTTCGGAGATAGTTTGAGTTGATACAATTTGATTTGGTCGCATAAATACCAAACTACCTTCTTGAAAGTCATAAGACTTTCTACCATATTGAAAAGCACCTTGAATGTTTTCTTTCAGTGAAATAAAGTATAAATGATTATTTACACGTAAATCCTTTGCAAAACTCAAATCCATATCTTTTGTATGTCGAATTATAGAAACTAATGGATGAACAGGTTTTGCAAATCCTAATAATTCGTGAATTTGATTAATGCTTTTTATGTGTAGAAAATCGTTCATTACAGATAATTTTGAATGTGTTCATAATATATTTGACCCCTTTCTTTAGAAAAGTAGTCTATAACAATTAATGCAAAACCAAACAAGGAAAGTGCAATTGCAATTGCGTGAAATGTTGGATTTTTCGATAGACTAAAAGCAAGCATAGTTATTAAAAAACAAACGGCACTAATTGCTAAAGAAGTTGGGTACATAAATTGAAAATCTTCCACACGTTTTTTTTCTACTTGAATAAATTCTGAAGAATTAGCCTGATATGCCTTTTCAAATTCAGCAATTCTCTGATTGTTGGAATAGACCATAGAACCACCCATAACAATAAAAAGTAGTCCAATTACCAAACTTGGAATTACCAAAGCTTTGGCATTTATTGTTGTTCCGTATTTCCAAATTAATAATGTGCATAGCAAAGTTAAAACGCCTAAAACAGCAATACATATTCCTTCAAATATTTCGCCTTTTGCCCATTCAGTTGTATATTTTATTAATTCCATTTTCTATTTTGTTTAGATACTGCAAATTTAGATACTGTACTAAAACTTAAATGCAACAAAAAGCGGAATTGCTAATATAATTGGCGGAAAATTTAGGTATGGTTATTTATTCTGACTAACTTTTAGCTAATATTAGTAAAGGTTTAAAAGTTTTTTTACTAATTTTTTAACATTGTCAACTCAAAATCATCAACACGTTTTCATAGTCAATCGCTAAAAAAATGTTGTTTCGCTTTCTTTTGTTTTGATACAAAAGAAACAAAAAAAAGCCTGGATTTATTTCTTAACGTAAAAATCACATTAATCGTAAATTCTTAAGTTTTGTCGTACGAAAAACTTTATTATTAAACTCTAAAAATTCGTCTCCGAAATCCATTTTAAGATCTTAACGGATTTTGAAGCAATTTTTACTAAAATAAATAATGGCGTTTGAAAATTCTGCTAAAAAATCAAATTTCTTTTCATATTAATTGTCAAAACTTTTCTCTGCCTTGTTGCGTGTCCACACGAAACAAAACTTGCATGTTACGTATTTTCTGCCATGGTTCGTGTCTATGCCATGGTTCGTGTCTTCACGCACCAAAATTCTCCCTTGTTGCGTGTCCACACGCAACAACAAAAATAAAACTTATACAGTTTTAACATCTTCCATTACAAAATATCTAGGATCATCAACAGCTTCTTGAATTACAGCTTCAAGTTTAGGCGAAGCTTTTTTCATTAATATTTTACAGTCTTCGCTTAAATGTTTTAGTTTAACGGTTTTTCCTGCTTCTTGATATTTTTGAACCAACATATATAATGCCTCTAAAGCAGAATGATCACTAATTCTTGCTTCCATAAAATCTATTTCAACATTTTGAGGATCGCCAGCAACATCAAATTTTTCGTTGAAAGGTTTAATACTACCAAAAAACAATGGACCCCAAATTTCATAAACTTTAGTTCCATCTTCTTTTACAAACTTTTTTGCTCTAATACGTTTAGCGTTTTCCCAAGCAAAAACCAATGCACTAAATATTACACCAGCAATTACTGCAATAGCCAAATCAAACATAACTGTAAGAGCAGATACCAATATAATTACAAAAGCATCTGTCATAGGTACTTTTTTCAAAACCCTAAAACTAGACCAAGCAAATGTTCCAATTACAACCATAAACATTACACCTACCAATGCCGCTATAGGAACTTGTTCTATTAAACTACTTCCAAAAAGAATAAAACTCAATAAAGCCAAAGCTGCTACAATACCAGACAAACGACCTCTTCCGCCACCTTTTATATTTATAATAGATTGCCCAATCATGGCACAACCGCCCATTCCACCAAATAATCCAGTTATAATATTTGCACCACCTTGTGCCAGACATTCTCTGTTTGAATTTCCTCTAGTTTCTGTTAGTTCGTCTACAAGGTTTAGTGTCATTAAAGATTCTATTAAACCAATAGCAGCCAATATTAATGCATAAGGCAAAATAAAATAAAGCGTTTCAAGTGTAAAAGGAACTTTAGAGAAAATTTCTGCTTGAAAAACAGGTAAACCACCTTCTAAACCTTTACCACCACCATCAGCTATAAATGAACCTACAGTAGCAACATCTAGTTTGGCAAAAATAGCAATACCAGAAACCACCAAAATAGCTATCAAAGCTTCAGGTATTTTTTTAAAGTATTTAGAAATGCCAAACATCATAAACATAGTTAAAGCAACTAAAGAAATCATTGTAAACAACTTAGTTCCTGTCATCCAAACCATCTCACCGCCTACACTTTCTTTAAACATACCAAGTTGAGAAAGAAAAATAACAATAGCCAAACCGTTTACAAAACCCATCATTACAGAATGAGGAATTAAACGAACAAATTTTCCTAGTTTTAAAACACCAGCCAGCATTTGAATAATTCCCATTAAAATTACCGTAGCAAATAAATAATACAAACCAGTTTGTTCACCAGCTGGCCCCATTGCATTTCCTTCGGCAACTAAGCTCACCATTACTACTGCCAAAGCACCAGTAGCACCAGAAATCATTCCTGGTCTGCCACCAAAAATAGAAGTTATTAAACCTATCATAAAAGCAGCATAAAGACCAACTAATGGATCTACGCCAGCCACAAAAGCAAAGGCTACGGCTTCAGGAACTAGTGCCAAGGCAACAGTTAAGCCCGATAAAATATCACTTTTTGCGTTTGCAGATTGTTTTGTTATCCAGTCTTTCATAATAGCTTGTTTTAAACGGGCGCAAAGGTATGGCTTTTCATAGATAAAGCATCAAATTTACTTACAATAAAAAATACATTACATTAGCCTTTCCAATGAGCAAAAATAATTTCAAATCAATTTATGATGAATATTCTCAATTGGTATATAATGTATGCTTAAATTATTTACAAAATACAGAAGATGCTGAAGATGTAACGCAGGAAGTTTTTGTAAAAATCCACAGAAAATTAGATACTTTCAATCAGCAATCAAGCCTTAAAACTTGGGTTTATAGAATAGCAATTAATGCTTGTTTAGATTATTTAAAAGCACAAAAAAATAAAAAATCAGTTTTCTTTTCAATTTCTATAATGAACAACATTAATGTTTTGCCTGTTATTTCAGATTTTAATCACCCAGGAGTATTATTAGAAAACAAAGAAGCCTTAAAAACACTGTTTGAAAAGATAAATACTTTGCCCGTAAACCAAAAAACAGCTATTATTTTAAAGTCAATAGAAAAACTTTCGCAAAAAGAAATAGCAGAAACTATGAATTTATCTACCAAAGCAGTAGAGTCATTACTTAGTAGAGCAAGAAAAAATTTAAAAGAAAAATTAAATTCAACGAAGGAAAAGTAAATTTTAAGCGTCTAAATATATATAATGAAAAACACATTAGAAACATTAGAAAAAATTCAAAGAGTAAAAACACCACCGTTTTTATTTACAAGAATAGAAGCTAGAATAAAGGCTATAAACGAAGAAGTTTTTTCTTTTAAAACAATAGCAGGTTTTGCTTTTACTGTTTTGTTGTTACTTTTTTTAAACATTACAACACTTAAAGTAACTAATAATACAACACAAGCTAAAACTTCTGAAATTGAATTAGTTATACAATCTTTTGAATTAAATAAAAACAATCAGCTATATTATGACTAAAACAAAAGTACTTTATATTGCATTAGCTATATTGGTTTTATTAAACCTAGGCTTAATGGGTTTTATGGTTTCCAAAACAAAAAGAAAACATGTTAAAAAGCACCCATTTGAACATTTGAATCCAAAACAAATTATCATTAATAAATTGAATTTTAATGAAGCACAAGTAGTTTTGTTTACTGAAGAAATTAAAAAACATAGAAAACAAATTCAAGAAATAGAAACAAAAATTAAGCAAGAAAAACAAAAGCTGTATAATACATTAATTTCAGAATCACCAGACAAAGATTCATTCATACATACAATTTCATTACTTCAAGCAGATATAGAATCTGTACATTACAATCATTTTTTAAATATAAAAGCTATTTGTAAAGACAATCAATTAGAAGAATTTGAAAAACTTACAAAGGAATTAAGTAAAGTTTTTGGTAATCATAAAAAACCAAAACATTAATTAGCAGATAACAATAAACCTTATTCCTCCTCATTAAAACCCTCATAATCATAGTTTTCTAAATATGTAGCCTTATAAGGATAGCGTTCAAGATACAAAGTTTTTATTTGCTCGTAAATCATTTTTCTAAATGCTCCAATATTTTCTTTATTTTGGGCAGATATAAAAATGGCATTGTCGTTTGCTTTTGCCATCCAAGTATTTTGAAAGTCGTTGATGAGTTCATCTTTTATTTCAGATTTTAAATTATCGTCAATATTTTTTTTGCGATACAAATCCATTTTATTAAAAATTAAAAAAGTAGGTTTATCGTCTGCACCAAGGTCGTGAAGCGTTTGGTTTACAACATTTATTTGGTCTTCAAATTGTGGATGCGAAATATCTACTACGTGCAGCAAAATATCACTTTCTACAGCTTCATCAAGTGTAGATTTAAAACTTTCTACCAAGTGGTGAGGCAGTTTTCTAATAAACCCAACAGTATCTGAAAGCAAAAAAGGCACGTGATTTATTACCACTTTTCTCACCGTTGTATCTACAGTAGCAAAAAGTTTATTTTCTGCAAAAACATCAGATTTACTCAATAAACGCATAATGGTAGATTTCCCAACATTGGTATAACCCACCAAAGAAACGCGAATCATTCCGTCTCTTGTTTTTCTACGAATTTTATTTTGTTTATCTATTTGTTTTAGCTTGTTTTTTAGTTTAGTAATATTTGATCTAGCTATACGTCTATCTGTTTCAGATTCTGTTTCTCCAGCACCTTTCATACCTACACCACCTTTTACTCTATCAAGGTGACTCCACATACCTCTAAGTCTTGGTAGCATATATTGTTGGTGTGCAAGTTCTACTTGTGTTTTAGCTTGTACTGTTTGTGCTCGCAAAGCAAAAATGTACAAAATAAGCATAGCTCTATCCAAAACAGTTACCTCAAGTTCTTTTTCTATATTTCTTAACTGCGATGGACTTATTTCATCGTCAAAAACTACAATATCTATACCCTGTGATTTTACAAAAATTTTTATTTCTTCCAGTTTTCCTTTACCTACATAAGAGCGTTTGTCTGGGCTATGTAGCTTTTGGTAAAAAGTTTCTTCGGTATATATTCCAGCGGTTTCTGCCAAAAATTTTAATTCATCTAAGTGTTCAAACAAAATTTCCTCAGATTCACCTGGAGTAATCAGACCAACCAAAACTGCTTTTTGTTCTTGTTTCTTTTGTAGTGCATTATTGTTTTCTAAAAGCATAGTTTGTTTTTATATAAGTTATGGCGAAATTATTAATTATTATAGCCTAAAGTCTAATTTTAGCAATAAAATATACAAATTTTAGCATTTTTAAGCTAAATACAATACTTTTGCGCTAACTAAAATTAATTTAAAATGGATAAGAATACACCGATTTCTACAGTTATGACAAAAAAAGTAATAGTTGCAGACTTACACACTAAGTTTACAGACATCATGACTTTATTTTTAGACTACGGAATTTATCATCTACCTGTAGTTTTTGATAATAAATTGTTAGGAATTTTAAGTTTAACAGATGCTTTAAAGTTTTTCCAAAAAGAAGCAAATAATATTACAAAAGACGAGCATTTAAATGAACTTTTTGATATGGAAAAAATAATGACTCACAATCCTAAAACACTTTCTGACGAAGCAACAGTAAAAGATGCTGTTGAGCTTTTGAGTTCTAGCAAATTTAGAGCTGCGCCTGTTGTCAACGTAAAAGGAGAAATTCAAGGAATAATTTCTAATAAAGATTTAGTAAAAATATTGAACAAAGTTTTATAATAAACGCTGTTTTTTAAAAAGTAAATAAAAAGGCTTGCTATTTATAGTGAGCTTTTTTTATGTATTATTGTTGGTGTAAAAAATCAATAAACTTGTAATAATATTAAAAAAACACTTAAATCAAAAACCAAACATTATGCTGGTTTATATTTACTTTTATTCATTATAGTTTCTGCAGGTGTTTTTAAAAGTTGTTCTAAAGTAACAGAACCACCAGCGTTTTTCATATAAGCATTAACTATTTGCCAACCAACCCAAGAGCCTACATTTCCAGGAGCTTCTTTAGGCATTCCAGCTGTTCTTGGTCCATCATCTATGTGTTTTTTGTGTTCTATGTAGCTTTTGCTATAAAACAAATCTTTTTCGTTATAAAAAGCCCAAATATCACTTTCAGAAGCATTGCACCAAGCAAGTTGTTCTGGAGAATAACCTATAAGAAAATGTTTTTCCTTTTCGGGCAGCATAGATTCTAAAAAATAAAGTTTTTTTCCTTTCTCTATCATTTCATACACCAAAGCACTTGTTTCTTCTAGTTCATTTCTACCAAAATGTTGTAGATATAAAACCTCCATAGCGTTTGGAGCAATATATTGTGGCGCAAAACGAGCTATTTTATAAGAAGGAAAATCTATACTTCTATAAATACTAAAGTCTTTGCCCATAAACATATCTAAAGCTAAAACCAATGTTGCTGAATCAAAAGTAACAGCATTATAACCAAATTCAGAAACAACAGAATATACTTTTGGAATTGCTAAGTTTGGAAAATAATGTTCAAAATATTTCATTGCCTCCGTTAGCTCTTGTTCAATAGACTTTATGTTTTCAAACTTTATACTTACGCTATCGTGTAGGTTTCTTACATCTTTATTGGTCAAAAATTCACGAATATACTTTGTAGTAACAGAAGGCGTGTCTGTAATTCTTCCAAAACGCATCATTTGAATAGTGTAAGAATCAAAAAATAAAGAATCTTCACTTCTCAAAGATTTAAGCGAAGAAATTATATTATTTGTATCTATTGTTTCAAACTTTTTTTCAAACCTATTAAGTTTAATCTCTAAATTAGAACTACTTAGGTCTAATATTTTATTATTTTTGTAAAAGTCGCATTGAGCTAGCAAAAACAATAAAAACAACAATGCAATAAAATGATGATATTTTTGATTCATAATTTAAAAATTTATAAAGCGAATTAGCTTACACAACTACAAAACTAATAACAAATGAAAAAAATTGCATCAATACTTACAATTTTACTTTTTTTAACCAATGCAAATGCACAAGAGTTAAGAAATTTTAGGTTTGGTTTAGTGTTTTCAAACGCTATTATGTTTCCAGCTTCAGACAATGTAGATCTTAAAAGTAAGCCTTCTTATGGATTTGATTATGGTTTAAGTATAGACTATTTTTTTACCGATAATTATGCAATTAGTTCTGGAATATATATGGATCACCCCATTTATGCAAGAAGCGGAACATTAGAAAACAATTTTTCTTTTAGCGCAGCATCAGATTCTGCTTTTGCATTGGCAAAAGGTATAAATAGTTCTACTATAGGCAATAACGAAAAAATTACCTCTATGAATTTAAATGTTCCAGTTTCGTTTAAGCTTAAAACAAACGAAATTGGTTATTTTAAATATTTTGGAGATGTAGGAATATTAAATTCATTTAGAATACAAAGCAGATATTCTCTAAAAGGAACAGATATTCAAAAAATTAGGTTTGGAAAAGAAAATGCAGAATTTAATGCAATAAATTATCATACAAAAACCTACAATTTTAGTTTAAAAATAGGTGGCGGCATAGAATGGACAATAAGCGATAACACAGCACTTTTAGTAGGACTTTATTTTTACAACGGCTTTATAGATTATATAGAAGACAATGATGCAAAAGCTACTTATATAAGAAAACTAAGTTTAAGAACAGGAATATTGTTTTAAAATCTGCTTAGTCATTTCTGCGTTTGTTATAATTTCTCAAGCATAAAAAAAACCTAAACTTTTTTATAAAATAGCGCAGCATCTGTTTTACAATTAATTATATAAAGCTTTTAGAAATATGAAAATAGCATTAGCACAACTAAACCTACACATAGGTAATTTCGATTATAATTTCAATAAGATAAAAGAAGCCGTTTTAGATGCAAAAAAAGCTGGTGCAGAACTTATTTTGTTTCCAGAATTAACAACTTGCGCATATCCACCAAGAGATTTTTTGGAATTTTCTGACTTTATAAATAGATCTAACCAAGTTATAGAAAAAACCAAGCAACTTGCCGATGGAATAGCAATAGTTATAGGTGCGCCATCAGAAAACCCTGTTGTAGAAGGAAAAGATTTATTCAATTCTGCATATTTTTTGGCAGAAAAAAAAGTGCTTCAAGTTATACACAAAACGCTGCTACCAACTTACGATGTTTTTGATGAATACAGATATTTTGAACCAAATAATGAATTTAACCTAGTAAACTGGAATGGTTACAAAATAGCTGTAACGGTTTGTGAAGATATTTGGAATTTGAATAACGAAAATCCTTTGTACAAAATAAATCCAATGGACGAGTTGGCAAAGCAAAAACCAGATTTTATTCTGAATCTTTCTGCATCGCCGTTTCATTCTAAGCAAGCAGATGCACGTAAAAACATAGTAAGAGAAAATGCCAAAACTTTTGGAATACCATTGTTTTATGCAAACCACTGTGGCGCACAAACAGAACTAATTTTTGATGGCGGTTCGCTAGTTGCAAACAGCAAAGGAGAAATAGTTTCTGAATTGCCATACTTTTTAGAATGTATAGAAATTATAGATTTTAAAGAAGTAGAAAGTTTAGTACCAATAGAGCAAAAAACTATAGAAATAGAAAGAATACACGATGCCTTAGTAGTTGGAATTAAAGATTATTTCAATAAACTAGGTTTTAAAAAAGCAATTCTTGGCTTATCTGGTGGAATAGATTCTGCGCTAGTTTTAGCTTTGGCTGTAAAAGCATTAGGGAAAGACAATGTACTTTCTGTAATGTTGCCATCGCAATATTCTTCAGATCACTCTATAAATGATTCGCTGGAATTGGTAGATAATTTGGGTTCGCCATATAAAAAAATAAGTATAGAAGACGCATATTTTGCAGTAGAAAATACTTTGCAAGCACACTTTGAAAACAAAAAACCAAACGTAGCAGAAGAAAATATACAAGCAAGGCTGCGTGCAGTAATTTTGATGGGTTTATCTAATAAAGACGGCTATATATTATTAAATACTTCAAACAAAAGTGAAGCCGCAGTTGGTTATGGAACACTTTACGGCGATATGGCAGGCGGAATTTCTGTAATAGGAGATTTATACAAAATACAAGTAGTAGAACTGTGTAAATATATAAATAGAAACGAAGAAATTATTCCTACAAACATTATTACAAAACCACCAAGCGCAGAGCTTCGACCAGACCAAAAAGATTCAGATTCGCTGCCGCCTTATGAAATACTAGACGAAGTATTATTTCAATACATAGAACAGCGCAAAGGACCAAAAGAAATAATAGCAATGGGTTTTGACGAAGCCTTAGTAAAGCGAATTTTACTAATGGTAAACCGAAACGAATGGAAACGCCACCAAACAGCACCAGTTTTGAGAGTTTCTGCCAAAGCATTTGGAATGGGAAGAAGAATGCCTATAGTTGGGAAGTATTTGGAATAGGTTTTTGATAGTTTGCTTATATTATTTGTGTTTATTAGATAGGTAATTTTTCCATAGGCTGTATTTTTTGTTGTACATTTGCAATAAACTAAATAATTAGATATGATTATTGACTTTTCGGTTAAAAATTTTAGATCTTTAAAAGAAGAAAATCTATTTACTATGCGTGCTGATTCAAGTACTAGTAAATCTGACAATACTTTTATAGTAAAATTAAAAGATGATAAAGAGATAAAACTTCTTAAAACTTCTGTTGTATATGGTGCTAATGCAAGTGGTAAGAGTAATTTCATAAAAAGTTTGTATGCTTTAAAGTGGCTTATAACAAATTCTATGGATTTTAAAGTTGGAGAAGATATTGATTGCTATGAGCCATTTGAATTAGATGTAAACACTAAAAATGATTCTGTTTTATATTCTATAACTTTTATATTAAACAAGGTTAAGTATAACTACGAAGTAGCTGTTAAAGAAAATTGTATAGAAAGCGAAATATTAGATTATTATCCTAAAGGTTCATCAGCTAATTTATTTAAAAGGTTTGGTAATAATAATAACAAAGAAGATTTTGTAGAAGTTAGTTTAGGAAAAAACTTAATTGATAAGAGGATTTCAAAAAAAGTATTTGATAATCAATTGTACCTGTCAAAATTTGGATCGGATACACCACATGAACAACTTACAGAAATCTATAAATACTTTAAAGATTTTGAGGTTTGGAATGCTTTAAATTCAAGAGATGTAAATAAATTAAGTAAGGATATATCTAAAAAAATAGCAAATCCTATTAATAATAAATTTAACAATAGGTTGAGCAAGTTAATTAGGATTGCTGATACAAAAATAGAAAAATTAAATGCTAAAGAATTAAAAAAAAATGACTTTAATCTTCCTGAGGAAATTCCTGATGATATAAAAAATAGATTTTTTGAAGATAACAAATTAAGAACTTTTGCTATTCATAAGTTGTATAATAATAAAAAAGAAGTTGATTTTGTTGAGTTTGATTTAAATAAAAAAGAATCAAAAGGTACAAAAGTTCTATTTGCTCTAGGTGGAATAATTTTAGAAGCACTAGAAAATGGAGGCATTGTAGTTTTTGATGAGTTAGATAATAGTTTACACCCAAAGCTCTGTAAATTTTTGATAAGGTTATTTAATAATTCAATTAGTAACCCTAATAATGCACAATTAATCTTTGCTACACACGAAGTTACGCTATTAGATAAAGATGTTTTTAGAAAAGATCAGATTTGGTTTACTGAGAAAGATAAATATGGAGAAACAGAACTTTTTTCTGCTAGAGATGTTGAAGGACTGAGAGATAGTACAAATTTTGAATTATGGTATAGAACAGGAAAATTTGGTGGAAACCCAAAGATTAAGGAAGTTGAATTTATTTTTGAATAATGAAAAAAAGAAGAAAAAGAGTTCCTCCTAAAACAATTTTCATAGCTTGTGAAGGTAAGAATACTGAGCCTATTTATTTTGAAAGAATTAAAGAGCAGATAGAAGATGATAATATTTTCGCTTTAACAATTTATCCTGATAGAGATAATGATAGTCATAAATCAGACCCAATTGGTTTAATTAAAGAAGCACAAAAAAGAATAAATTATTTTGATGAAGTTTGGGTAGTGTATGATAAGGACGGTTATACTAAGCACAAAGAAGCTTTAGCTCTTGCTCAAAATGAAATTTGTGATAAAGTCGTAAATATAGCTTTTTCAAGTATTTCTTTTGAGCATTGGGTTTTATTGCATTTTGAAAAAAATGCAGAGTCGTTTAATAAATCACAAGAAATAATAGATCAAAAATTTATTACGAATGAAAACTATTTTCCTTCATATTCCAAAAGAGGTGATATAGATATATATCCAAAAATTAAAGATTTAACAAATACAGCTTTAGAGAATACAGCTTGGTTGCGTTATATCAAAAAAGCAGATATTAATTCAAATCCAATTTTTGATGTTAATCCATTTACTGATGTTGATGTTTTGGTGAAAAAATTATTTAATATTGATGAAAACATAAGTTATTACTTAATAGGGGATATTATGTCTTTTGATGATGTAAATATCAAAGCAACTTATGTTAATGGAGAGCTTAATTTTGAAATTAATAATGCCTCATTGAATGCAATCGTATTGAATGAAATTCAATTTTCAGTTGTTGAAAATGATTTAGAAAAGTCACTTATCTTTGATAATCAAGTGTTAATGCCAAATATATCAATTCATGTTGAAGTGGTTGAATCAGATTTTTCAAAAGTCGTTATAAGGTTTAGAAATAATAGATTTGTCGTAGTTCTGGAGTAATTAATATCATCTATAATGTAAACAGCGACTCAGTATGTTTTATATTGTGTAATAAAAAACATTTAAATGTCAACTCAATCTGCTTAGCTAAAAAAATTCTACACTTCCTTTGCTTTAGCCTATTTTAGGTTACTGTCTAGATTTAAGCATAAACAAAACCCGATAAACGTGATTTTTGTAATTGTAACGTATTTAAAAAAGAATTTATTTTCTTATATAATTTATTCAATAACACTGCTTTTCATTTCTATTATTTAAAAAATGAAAAGTTTTATTTACTTCAACCCAACTTCCAAATAAACAGGCTGATGATCAGAAAACTCAAAGTCTAAATCTGCGGTAATAACCTTTTTAACTTCAACATTTGGAGAAACTAGGTAAAAATCTATCAGCGTAGTAAACGTGCTGTCTTTATTGTAAGGTTTTGATAATTTTCTGTTTGTTGGTGTTTTGCTATCAAAAGCCCATTGCCAGCCAGCAGGCAAAAAGTCTTCTGCTATGTTTGTTTGCGCATAATCTTCTGCGTTTCCTTTTGCAAAAGCATCGTATTCAAAGTTTGGCGGGCATTGGTTCCAATCTGCTCCTACAATTACATAGTTTCCTTTTTCATATTCTGCCAATAAAAATTTCTTTAAAAAATCCATTTCCAGAGGTTTTAATAATCCGCCGTCATAAGCAGAATTATGTGAGTTTACCACCACAAGTTCTTTGCCATTTTCTGTAGCTATTCTGCTTACAAGCATACATCTATCTAAATGAAAAATTCGTTTTGGCCATTCGTATTCTCCAGGAAATTGCAATCTTGTGTTTTCTTTGTTTTCGTATTTTGAAAACGTAGCCAAACCACTCAAAACTTTCCCTAATGGACTGGTAGAACTCAATGGCACAGGAATGTAATTTACCTTAAAGTTTGGTGCAAAAACTTTACTATGTTCTGGCAATACTTTAGAAATTTGCTCATATTCATCTGTAAAATAACTTCGCTTAGAATCTCTATCTACTTCTTGTAACAATATAAAATCAATATCATTTGCTTTTTCAATAAAATTGCCAATACCAGTAAAATAGCGTTGAACATCATTTTTATTTGATCGTACTGTTTTTCCGCCATCTAAAAAAAAATCTGCTTTATAGCCTAAGCCACTATAACCAATATTCCAGCTCAAAAAAGATATACTAGTAGAATCTTTTATAATGTTTGAATTGAGATTTTTAGCAGTTAATTCTATTTTTTCTGAAGGTTTAAAATCTGTAATAGAGCCGTAAGTTAGCACACTTATTACATATAAACCATATACAATCATTGGAGATAATAATAAAAAAATATAAAGCATAGTTTTTTTCTTCATATCTCAAAAATAGGCAAAAAAAAAGAGATATTGAACCTTCAATATCTCTTTAATATATTTTAGTAAAAAAAATTAAATTTTTTCTGGTTCTGTTGATGTCTTTAGCATAGTAACACCTGCTATAAAGAAAAACAAAGCCATTACTATTGGTAATGCTAAGCCAACTTCACCAAATCCTGCTTCTGGTGTTGCAGGGTTATACTGTAGGTATGCATTTGAGTTTTGATATAAAAATATAAGACCAATTAAAGCTAGTGAGCTTAATATTGTCATCATTGTTCCTAATACTTTTGCCATGATTTTTTAATTTTATATCACAAATTTAAGACAACTTAGCTAATAAATCAAAAAATTAATTTAAAATTGCGCTTTTAGTCTATTTTTGTAGGCATATAGTTTTTATTGTAGCCTTGTAATAACTTATAATGACAAATTTTTGTCACAAAATACGTTTATGAATATTGCTTTTTCTTGGACATTATTGCTTTTACCTTTTATAGCTGCCACTATTGGTTGGTTTACCAACTTTATAGCAGTAAAAATGCTTTTTCACCCAAAAGAACCAATAAATTTTTTAGGATTTAAAATTCACGGTATTTTTCCTAAAAGACAAAAAGACATAGCCGTAAGCGTAGGAAAAATGGTAGCAAATGATTTATTAAACGTAGAAGATCTTCAAGATAAACTGGCTAATAAAGAAAGTGTATTGGCTATAATAGATAAAATAGAAAATACTTTAGATCATTATTTTGAAGTTAGTTTTCCATTAAAATTTCCTTTACTTTCTAAGGTAATATCTACTAAAATGCGCATAAAAATAAAAAACGAAATGCTTGGCGAAGTAGAACATATTGCTCCAGAACTCATTGCAAACCAAGTAAATAACCTAGATCAAGTTTTTGATGTAGAAAAAATAGTGACAGAAAAAGTAAGCAATCTTTCGTCAGACAAATTAGAAGAACTCATGCTTAATATTATAGAAAACGAACTAACTTTTATAGAATGGGTTGGTGCCGTGCTTGGTTTCCTTATTGGACTGGTTCAAGTAGGATTAGTTTTAGTTCTTTAAAACAACTCTCAAGGCTTCTCTTTTACTCAAATTACTCAATGCTGTTTTTTCACAATAGCCAATGACCCAACTAGGATTTATATAAGCGTATTCTCTCAACACCCAACCAATAGCTTTATTAATAAAAAATTCTTTAGAGCCAATAAAATGATTAATTACATAAGAAAGGTATTCTGTATCAAGATCTTTTTTGTATTTTAATTGAAATAGAATACAAGAACGGTTTAGCCACAAATTATCAGTGTTTAACCATTTTTCTATGACTGTATTTCTTTTTTTAGGAAAAAGCCTGAAATAATGACCTACTAAATTTGGTGCAATAGAATCAATGCTGGCCCACCAAGATTTTTGTTTAATTAAGAATTCAAAAAGTTCAATATCTTTTTCTTCTATTTGTTTTTTATATTTTAAAGCAAGTTCCAAAGCAAAATATTGAAATTCTCTTTGTGGTTTTTGCCATAAATATTTAATAATTTTTTCTAAATCTTCTTTTGCAGGTAAAGCGTCTTTAACTAAAAATGGTCTTGTTATCAATTTTCTGGTAGGAGAATTAATACCATAAAATGCAAAGTTATTTTTCATATACTTTGCTTGTTTTGCGGCATTTTCAGTATTAGCGTTTTCTAAAAAAACGGCTTCAAGTGTATTTATATAATCATTCATATTTCAAAAATCAACTCTTTATAACAATACTCGTCCGAAACTTTTTTTACGTTTCCTAAATAATTTTTTCCAGAAAGCTTTTGTACTGTGTGAGCTGTTAGGTGTGCTTCATTATTTATTTGTTTTAAAACAGAAATATTTTCAGCGTTTAAACTTTTTTCTTTAAGCCAAAATTCACTTTCATACTCATTTAATATTAAAGGTGTTCTCGCCTCTTTCAGTTTTGGATTGTTGTGCAATTTTGCCATCAAATCTTTAGCTTTATTAGTTACAATACAAAAAGTATTTATATTTTGATTGGTTTTTTCATCAAACCATTCACTTCTTAAAGCTGCTAAAATCATTGGTTTTTTATCTTTTCGATAAACAAAAAAAGGATAAGACTTTCCTTTAAAATGGTGAAATTCATAAAAGCCATCAACATAAACAACACATCTTTTTTCAAGGGCAGACTCTTTAAAAGATGGCTTTTTTAAAATTGTTTCCAAACGCGCATTGAGTGTTTTTTGCCAAATAGAAGCAATGTTTTTTCGGCTTTTTACAAAACTTGGAATCAAACCCCAGTAACAAGCTATAACTTTTGAGGAAGTATACACCAAAACCATTGGATGTGTAAATGCAGATAAATGAAAACTAGGTTGTGTGATTAAGGTTTTTAGCTTTTTGGTTAATTCTAAAACTGATTTATTATCGCCGTCTTGCTTTGCGTGAAATAATTGTGTTTCTAAACTTGATTTTACGCTGTAGCACACTTTTATTTATTAATATTTTTTCAAGAAACTTCTCATTTCATTTAATACCTTATCTGTTTCCCAATCGCTTTCATTTGGGTATTTTTCAAGTAATTTTTCAAGCATTACAATTTGATCATCGCCTTTTTTTAATGCTACAGAATATCTAATATTTGAAAAGGAAACCATTGAATATTGTGGTAAAAATTCTGGAATATGCTTCATTAATACTTTTTCAAACTGCTTTCTTTTTAAGAAATTGTCGTCTTGTGTATCGTCTCGCATGTTCACAAAGTGCCTTATGGCTAAGTCTGCAATGGCTTGCCCGTCTGGCACACGCATTTCATTATATTCTGCTAATATAGCTTGCCAGTCTTCAGCTTGGTGTTTGTCTATAATATCGTCTAGTATTCTACAATCTTCAAAGCCAGCATTCATTCCTTGTCCATAAAAAGGAACTACGGCATGTGCCGCATCGCCCATTAAACAAATATTTTTATGTACCCAAGGATTACATTTTACAGTTACTAAACTTCCTGTTGGGTTTTCTTTATATGCTTGCAACAAATTTGGCATGTGTTCTAAAGCACTAGGAAAATGCTCTTTAAAGAAATCCATTATTTCTTCGTCTGTTTTTAGGTTTTCAAAGCTATATTTTCCTTCATAAGCCATAAAAAGTGTAACAGTAAAACTTCCATCTAAATTTGGTAATGCTATAAGCATAAAAGATTTTCTTGGCCAAATATGTAGATAATTTGTAGGAATTCTGTGTGTTCCATCACTATTTGCTGGAATTTCTAATTCTTTGTATCCGTGCTTTAAAAAATCTTGAGAGTATGAAAATCGCTCTGTTTTTTGCATTCCATAGCGAACAGAAGAAAATGCGCCATCGGTAGCAAAAATTAAGTCAGATTTGCTTTCTATGCTTTCATTTGTTTCTGAGTCTTCAAATTTTAAACTCGTTTCTTCAAAGTTTACATCTACACATTTTTTATTGAAGTGAAAGTTTACATTAGGCTCTTTTTCTGCCACTTCCATCATTATTTTATTCAAATCTCCTCTAGAAATAGAATAAATTGCTTCGCCTTCTTTTCCATAAGCTTGTACATCTATACTTCCATCTTCTTGGTGAATCATTCTAGAATGCATAGCTATAGCCATTGGCTCCATAAGTTCTCTAAGACCTGCTTTTTCTAAAGCCGTCCAACCTCTGGTACTCATAGCCAAGTTTATAGATTTTCCAGCACTTATATTTGCTTTACGCATATCTTGCCTGCGTTCAAAAACATCTACTGTGTAACCTCTTCTAGCCAAAAAACAAGAGAATAACGAACCAACTAAGCCTGCGCCTACTATAGAAACTTTAGGATTTTTCATGGGTGTAGTATTTTTTAATTATTTGTTAGAAGACTGTCTTTCTTCTATAGAACAAGGATAGTCAAACAAACATTTCCTTTTTATCATTTCAGCTACATATTCGGGTACATTTTCTTCCCAGCCATCTTCTCTTCCTCTTATTTTTTCTATTATTTCATAAGAAAAAATTTGTAGATGGTCTTCATTGAAGTTTTCAATGTCTTCTATATAGTTGTTTGCTAAAAAATGCTTGTGCAAGTTTTCTAACTCTGGTGTTGTTTTTAAAGTTTTGGCGGTTATAATTTCACCATCTTTTTCTCTTTGGTATGGGTAAGCATAAAGTTTTACATCGTAAGAAAACAACTCACCAAACGATTTTAATACTTGTTGCGAAAGGTCTTTTTCGCCATCTAAACCATATATAAATATAAGGTTCATAATACCTATTGGCATTCTTATTTTTTTAACTCTACACCTATCTAAGTATACTGCCAAGTCTGCATGGTCATGAAGGTTAGAAACCATTACGTAAGAACCCAAACCGCACAATATTTCTGCTCTGTCTAAGAAATCTCTTCTACTCAGGTTTTCATCTTCATAAAGCGAACTTAAATTCATTTCGCTCATTACCACTAGTTTTTCAGGGTCTGCACCTTCTTCTAGTGTAAATTTTTCTAAGCCATTTTTTAAAATATCTTGGTTTACTATAGTAAAAGGTCTAAACCTGCCTCTTACCAAAAGCACATCTTTTTTGTACAAAAAATCTTTTGGTTGGTAAACTTCATTATCTGGGCCAAAAATAGTTGCATCGGTAAAGCCTAACTTTACTAAAAGTAAACTTAGTAGTCTATTGTCTACTTCTTTATGGTCTGGACCTTCAAATTTAACCATATCTACTTCTAAATGGTTAGTACTTATATAGTCTTTTAATGAACGAACAATAGTTTCTGGGTCGTTTGGATATGTGTATGCACCAAAAATTAAGTTTACACCCAATTCTCCAATTACTCTTTGTTGAAGCAAAGCATTGTTGTCATAAATTCTTACGTGAAGAATTATTTCGTTTGGTTCTGCATCTTCTTCTAGCTGGTACCTTACGCCTATCCAACCGTGTGGCTCGTTGGTTCTTGAATAATTTAAAGTAGTTATTGTATTTGCAAAGGCAAAAAGTCTTCTTCCTTCGTATTTGTTTCCTTTAAGTCTTTCTTTTAGTAAAGTAAATTCATGGTCTAACATTTTTTTTACTCTACTTTGGCTTACATACCTATTGTTTGCTTCTGCTCCATAAATGGCATCACTAAATGCCATGTCATAAGCAGACATTGCTTTTGCAATAGTTCCTGAAGCACCACCTACTCTAAAAAAATTTCTTGCTACTTCTTGTCCTGCGCCTATTTCTGCAATAGTTCCATATATACTTGGATCTAAATTTAATTTAAGTGCTTTTGCCTTAGTAGACAGTACATTTCTTTTATTGGTAGCCATATTTATTTTTTATAATTCTCTATTTGCATCAAATTGTTCTAAATAATCTGCAACTCTTCTTACAAATTTACCGCCCAGTGCACCATCTACAACTCTGTGGTCGTATGAATGTGATAAGAACATCATGCTTCTAATTCCAATTACATCACCGGCTTCGGTTTCTATTACTACAGGTTTCTTTTTAATAATACCTACGGCCAAAATACCAACTTGTGGTTGATTAATAATTGGCGTTCCCATAACGTTTCCAAAAGAACCTACATTTGTCAATGTGTATGTGCCGCCTTCTATTTCGTCTGGTTTTAGTTTTCCTTGTCTTGCTCTATTTGCAAGGTCGTTTACTTTTTTAGTTAAACCTACCAAGTTTAGTTGGTCAGCATTTTTAATTACAGGAACTATTAAATTACCATTTGGTAATGCGGCAGCCATTCCAATATTAATATCTTTTTTCATTAAAATATTATCGCCTTCTATAGAACAGTTTATCTGAGGAAAATCTTTTATAGCTTTTGCAACGGCTTCCATAAAAATTGGTGTAAAAGTTATTTTTTCACCTTCTCTTTTAGCAAAACCATCTTTGATTTTATTTCTCCAGTTTACAATTTTAGTAACATCTGCTTCTACAAAAGATGTAACGTGTGCAGAAGTCTGCACAGAGTTTACCATGTGTTTTGCAATTAGTTTACGCATTCTGTCCATTTCAATTATTTCTACATTTCCAGAAGCAGATGTAGACGCTTGTCCAGATGTTGCTAATGCTGTAGATTGAGGAACTGGTGCTTTAGAAACAGGTTTAGGTTCATTTTGTGTAGCTACAACATTTGTTTCAACTGGTGCTTGTTTTGTAGGCGCAGCTTGTTGCTGTACTTGTTGTTTTTGTACTGTTTGAAAACCACCTTGAGGTCTGTTTTCTATATAATTTAATATATCAGCTTTTGTAACTCTACTATCTTTACCAGAACCAGGTATAGAATCTAATTCTTGCATAGAAATTTGCTCTTCTTTGGCAATATTTAATACCAAAGGAGAATAAAAGCGACCAGAAAAACTAGCCACAGCTACAGCTGCTGGAGCGGCAACTTGTTCTACTTGTTGTTCAATTTGAGCGGCTACTTGTTGTGCTGGCTCTGGTGTTGGTGCTTGTTGTTGAGCTGGTACAGCTTGTGCGCTTGCTGAGCCCGCTTCAGTTTCTATAATAGCCAAAGGAGCACCTACGGCTACTACATCTCCTTCTTTGTAAAGAATTTTTGTAATAGTTCCAGAAACTTCACTAGGAACTTCAGAGTCTACTTTGTCTGTTGCAATTTCACAGATTGGTTCGTCCATTTCTATGGTGTCGCCTTCTTGTTTTAACCATCCAAGAATAGTTGCTTCTATAATACTTTCGCCCATTTTAGGCATTAATAACTCTACTGCAGCCATAATATTTATGTGTTTTTTAAATAGACTACAAAGTTAAATGAAATTAGCAATTTTCAAATAAAAACATTACAATACATTTATTAAAAGTGTAGTGTTTATGGAACACTAATTTCTAGTAAAACACCGTTTTCGCCTCCGACATATAGTTTATTTTCGTTTAAAAACTTTAGGGAATGAAAATTGTCTTTGGTTTCGGTTTTAATTATTTGCCAAGTTTTGCCGCCATTTTCTGTAAAAAGTACTTCGCCTCTATAGCCACATACTGCGCCTTTACTTTCTGTAATAAAATCTATATTTTCGTAATGTTGCCTTGCTGAAAAAGCTTTGTTTTTAGCGTCTAGTGTTTGCCAAGATTTTCCTTGGTTGCTGGTTTTATATATGCCGCCATCCCAGCCACAAGCATAACCAATGTTTTCTGTTGGAAAATCAATGTCGTAATAATAATCTCCTTTTATTGGTGTTTGTTGCCAAGATTTTCCGCCATCTGTAGTTTTTTGTATAGTTCCATAAGCAGCAGCAAAACCAATATTTTTATCTAAAAAAAACAAATCTCTAATAGGAAAATTAAAGGTGTCTTTTGCAAAATTGTACCAAATTGTTTCTGAAGAAAAAATAGAACCATCTGTAAAAGCAGAATACGTGCTTATTAATGTTTTTTGTTCTGCAAGCATTGCTATGCTATGAAAAGCTTCGTAAGTTCCATTAATAATTATTAGCCAAGTGTTTCCGCCGTCTTCTGTACGTAATACTCTTCCACCAAAGCCAACAATTTGTCCTATGTTTTCATCTAAAAAATCTATTGCAAATAGTGTTTGCAGTTCTTTATCGTTTATTCCCAATATATTATTGTCAGAAATTTTTTGCCAAGAAACGCCTCCGTCTTCGGTTTTTAGTATACAGCCTCCTTTGTATAAAGTTCCGCCTACGGCAAATCCTTTTGTTTGGTTTATGAAAAAAATGTCATTTATTCTATGCTTTACATTTGTACTTATATAGCGCAAAGGATAAGATGTTTTTTTCTTAGTACAGTCACTAAGCAATAAAACAATTATTAAATAAAAAAGGGCAACTATGTTTTTCAAGAAAATGGTTTTTAAACAAAATGTAATTTCAAAACTACTTATTTGCTTCTGGAAAGCTAAAATAAGGCTAAAAAGTAATTAGTTTTTAAATATTGTGAATAAAAATTAATTTTGCTCGCTGTTTATAAAGCGTAAAAAGTATGTATCTCATTTTTTCATTGTTGTTAGTAATTTTTGGAATTTATTTGTTCATGTTTTTTTTAAATCTACAATTTGGTGCTGGTGTAAGTAAAAAGCATTCATTAACTTATGCAAAATCTAAGCATTGGAAAGCTAATAAATTTGTGAATTTAGAAAAAACGGGAATGAGTTTTACACTAAAAAGTTTTCCTGGTTTTATAAAGGAACAAATGAATAAAAGTGTTCAAAGAAAGCCTGAAAAAAATATAGAAATCATTCCTTTTGATAATTTAGAATGGAATAAACCAAGCGATAAAGCAAAATTTGTTTGGTACGGACATTCGGTTTTGCTGCTACAAATAGCGGGTAAAAATTTTTTAATAGACCCAATGTTTGGCGAAGATGCTTCGCCAATAGGACCAATAAGAACAAAAAGATTTAGTAAAAACAGCTTAGCTGTTATAGAAAAGCTTCCCAAAATTGATGCTATTTTGTTTACGCATGACCATTATGATCATTTAGATTTAGAAAGTATACAATTACTGAAAGGAAAAGTAGATAGCTATTTTGTAGCACTTGGCGTAGAAAGACATTTAGAACATTGGGGAATAGCGGCAGATAATATTAAAACTTTTGATTGGTGGCAAAAAATAAAATTTGAAAATATTGAAATTACTTTTACGCCTTCTCGTCATTTTTCTGGAAGAGGACTTACCGATAGAGCTAAAACACTATGGGGAGGTTGGGTATTTAAAACAGGAACAGAAAATATATATTGGAGCGGAGATGGCGGCTATGGAAAACACTTTAAACAAATAGGAAAAGAACTTGGCCCTTTTGACATTGCATTTATGGAATGTGGGCAATATAACAAAAACTGGAGGCAAATACACTTGCACCCAAAAGAAAGTGTACAGGCAGCACTAGATGTGATGACAAAAAAAGCTGTACCTGTTCATTGGGCAGGTTTTGTATTGGCGCAGCACAGCTGGAAAGAACCCGTAGAAAGATTCACTAAAGAAGCAGAAAGAAAAAAACTCAAGGTTTTAACACCCAAAATTGGACAAATAATTTCTCTTGAGTTTTTAAAAGAAAATAGCCTTTGGTTTAAAGCTTTAAAATAACAATTATGCAGCTAAAGCGTCAAAATGTAATTGTTTAGCAACACCATCTTTTTTTTCTATTAAAGCTAAAAGCGCATCTAAATATATTTTATCTGTATTATAGCTAAAATGATTAGTGTTTAGTTTATTAGTGGCATTGTAAATGTGAATTCTAGCAGAACCAAAATCTTTTCTTTCCATACACAATGCAGCCATAAAACTGTGTATATATATAGCTAAATAAAGATTGTTTTGTTTTGCCGTAATTAATGCTTCTCTTGCTATTTCCATAGCTTTTGTTTCGTTACCAATATTTGCCTGTTCTATGGCATATTCAAACATTTGTTCGGTGTTGTTTTTAGAGTTAAAAACGTTTGAATTTGATACTGGGAAGCTTGGTGTGTTTGTTCTTAAATTTTCCATGTCTTTAAAATTTTTTAAGTTACTTTTTAGTTAATTATTGATGTATAATCAATTTCAAAAGCAAATCTCGGTTAGTAAACCGCAGTCTATTTGCGGTTTATAAATAGTTTAGTAGCTAGGATCATTTATATTATATACGTAAAAAACCGTTCCAAAGATTCAAAATGCCTTAAAAGCATTACTTTTAATGGGTTTTATAATAAAAAAAGTAGAATAAATTCTACACTTTATTAAAGAAATAAAAAGCGGTGTTATATTTGAAGTATGCAAAAAATGCAAATTTTTTCGGAATGGCAAACAAAAAAAGCTCAAGGCAAAAAGTCTTTGGCGGTTTTAATAGATCCAGATAAAGCAAGTGAAGCGCATTTAAAAGCACTTTGTAAAAAGGCAAACGATGGCGAAATTGATTATTTCTTTGTAGGAGGAAGCTTATTAACAACTAATAGACTAGATTTAATAGTAAGCTATTTAAAAATAAATTCGGAAATTCCTGTAATTCTTTTCCCTGGAAATACAATGCAAGTAAATTTAAAAGCAGACGGAATTTTACTTTTGTCTTTAATATCTGGAAGAAATGCAGATTTATTAATAGGAAAACACGTAGAAGTAGCACCATTGCTGGCAAAATCTGCTTTAGAAATAATAAGTACAGGATATATGCTTATAGAAAGTGGAAAATCGACATCGGTAAGTTATATAAGTGGCACTTTGCCAATACCGAGAGACAAACCAGAAATTGCACTTAGTACTGCTTTGGCTGGAAATATGCTTGGTTTAAAATGCAATTATTTAGAAGCAGGAAGCGGCGCACATTATTCCGTTCCAGAAAAAATGATAAATGCTTTAAAAGAAAAAATTGATGCTCCGCTTATAGTTGGTGGAGGCATTAGAGATACCAAAACAGCTAAAAGTATTTTAGATGCTGGCGCAGACATTATAGTTGTAGGCACTAAAATAGAAAAAGACAATTCGTTTATTACAGCATTGGCAAAAATAGTACACACAGAAAAAACTTCAGCTTGAAAGGAATTGTTTTAAAATCTACAGGTAAGTTTTACAAAGTAAAGCTAGAAAACAAAAGCGTAATTGAAGCCCAACTAAAGGGAAAAATAAGATTACTAGATTTGGATGTTACCAATCCTGTTGCTGTAGGTGATGTTGTTTTATTAGAAAAAAGTGATAAAACTTGGATGATTTCAAAAATAGAAGATCGTAAAAACTATATTATAAGAATTTCTCCTAAGAAAAAATTTTTAAATCAAATTATAGCTTCAAATATAGATCAGGCTGTTTTGGTGGTAACATTAAGTAAGCCAAGAACTTCAACAGGTTTTATAGATCGGTTTTTGCTTACGGCAGAGTCTTACCACATTAATACAATAATAGTTTTTAATAAACAAGATGATTTAAGTAATAAAGACCAAACTAAGCAAAATGAACTAGCAGACCTTTACCAAGGCATAGGTTACGAAGTGCTTTTTACTTCTGCAATAAAAAAACAAGGCGTTGAAGAGTTAAAACAAAAAATGAAAGAAAAAACGACTTTGCTTTCTGGACATTCTGGTGTTGGAAAATCTACTTTAACAAATGCTGTAGATTCTACTTTGAATTTAAAAACGAAAGAAGTTTCTAAAAAGTTTAGCAAAGGCGTACATACAACCACACACGCAGAAATGTTTAGTTTGCCTTTTGGTGGAAATGTAATAGATGTACCTGGAATTAAAGAATTTGGAATAGCTCATTTAGATAAATATGAAGTAGCAGATTATTTTATAGAATTTCAAGCAAAGGCAGCAAACTGTAAATTTTCTGATTGTTTACACATCAACGAACCAAAATGCAAAGTAAAAGAAGCGGTTGACGAAGGAGAAATTCACGTAGAGCGCTATTTGAATTATTTGAATATTTTAGATAGTTTGGAGGAGCAGAAGGAATATTGATTTTTTGAAACATATAAGGCATATAAGAAGGGTAAATTTGAAAAAATGATTAACAAATCAATAATTTTTATAAGTCTATTTATTGTTTTTGGCTGTGATGACATCACTAAAAGAAATGACATTCCTAACAAAAAATTAGCAAATGAATTTGGAATTAACTCAACAGAATTAATCTATCAATATTATCAAAAATTTGGTTTCACAGATTTATGTGAAGACATAAGAATGGTTTCAATACCTAAAGAAGTTCCAAAACTTTATAAAAATTTACCAATAAGTATAGACGATAGGAATATAATAAACAATTTTTCAAACAAAACAGATAGCATTAGGAAATCATCAATTACATTTAAAACAAACACAAGAAATCAGTTTTATGATATAGAACTAGATTTTATTGAATTCACTACAGATAGTGCTTTGATCATTAATTTAAATAAAGGCAAATACCAAATTAGCCAAACGAAATCGACCTCAATATTAAAAATTTATGACAATGAATCTGGTTCGTATTATATGGAAATACATAGATGTGATTACTAATAAACCTAAGATTTTAATCAACTACTATCTAAATCATTATGCAAAGTAGAATATTTAGGTTATTAAAAAGTTTCCTTTTAATATACTTTTGAAAAAACACTCATAACATCACTTTATTCTTTTCTTTAAATCCATATTTGCATGTAAAATTCTTGTTATTTCAATATAATCAGATTCATTTGTTCGATAAAAGATAATATGTTTATTGACTCTAAATCCTTTTAATTCTTTAGAAACATTTTCATAATTCTTCCCTATTTTAGGGTTTTTGGTAATTTCAGAAAAAGAAGAAATAAGAAGTCCATAATATTTATTTGCTTGCTCAATTGACCATTCCTTAAAAGTATATTCCCAAATAGTAGTTAAATCATTAACAGCCTTTTTTGTTAATTTATATTGAGACATATTAGTGAATCTTTGCTTTTAATTCCAATAAATGCTTTTCAGGATCAAAGTTTTCAGCAATTCCACTATCTATTCCTTCTTGAATAGCGGTTTTCAAAACTTTGACTTTATTTTCTTCTTGCTCTAAAAGCCTTAAACCAGCACGAATAACCTCACTTACATTTTTAAAACGACCTTCGTTAATACTTCCTTGAACAAATTCTTCAAAATAATTACCTAATGTTATAGATGTGTTTTTACTCATTTTAAAACTATTTATTCAAAAATACCTAAAATTGGTATAATAATCAAGTTTATTTGAAAAATTTAAATAAACTGATAACAGAAAATTTGGTTAAATGGAAATAATTTAAAATGTCTTACATGATTCAATTATTCCATATAGCCCAGCTCGCTTCTGCTTGTAGTTCCAACATTTCTCGTCCATTTTTTATTTTAGAACCTTGTTTTTTTGCTTTTTGTAGAAATAATGTTTCCTCAGGGTTGTAAACCAAGTCGTAAACCAAATGGTGTGCATTAAGTCCTTGGTAGGTAATATCTAAACATTCATCAACTTTTGGAAAAGTACCAAGCGGTGTGGTGTTTATAAGTATTTCGTGTTCAAGTAGTGTTCTTTTATTAATCTCTTTTAGTGTTAAGGTGTGTTTTGTTTTGGTTCTTGAAACTATTTTAAAAGGAATTTTTAGTTTTTTCAAAACAAATTCAACAGCTTTTGATGCTCCTCCTGTTCCAAAAAGTAAAGCAGTTTTATGTTTTTTATTTAAAAGCGGTGTTAAACTTTGCTCAAAACCTATCACATCGGTATTGTGTCCAATCATTAAGCCGTCTTTAAACTCTATAGTATTTACTGCACCAACTTTTTTAGCCTCTGGACTCAACTTGTTTAAAAAAGGTAATATTTGTCGTTTGTAAGGAATGGTAATATTTAAGCCCGCCAAGTTTTTTTCTTTTTTTAAAAGGCTTCTAATATCTTCTATTTTTTCAAGAGGAAAGTTGAGGTATTCTGCATTGCTAATGTTTTCTTTGGCAAATTTTTCTGCAAAATATTTTGTAGAAAAGGAATGGTCTAGTTTTTTACCAATGAGTCCGTAAGTTTTTTTTGAGTTTGCCATATTGTTTTATTAAAAAATAGAATTAATAGTTAAGTTTTTTTAAAACTAGATTTTTTTCTTTGCTAATTTTTCTAGGACTAAAATTAATACAAAACCTAATATAGCCAAAGCAATAGCAAGCACCAAGTTGTTGTTTTCACCAAGATTTGCTTCGGTGTATTTTAAAGGTAAAACACTTTTTTCTAAAGCAATTTTATAGGTTTCAAAGGTATTAATTTGTTTTTGATAAACCGTTAAACTTCCTAAATTGCTTATAGTGTCAAAGGCTACAATAGTTCCAGAAGATTTATCAAAAACGGTTTCGGTTATTTTCCAAGGCCATATTTTATTTAAAGAACCTACTATAAAGCCTGTTAAAGTGGCTAGTGTATAGTTTTTGTAGTTGGCAAAAAGCCATTTTAAAATTTTAGAAAAAGAAAGTAAACCAATAATAGCACCTAAACCTACGGCTGCTATTGTTTTTAAATCTCTATCATTTACGGCAGTTAAAATTGGTTTATAAGCACCTAAAAGCACTAAAATAAAAGAACCAGAAATTCCTGGCAAAATCATTGCACAAATAGCAATAGAACCAGCTAAAAACATAAAAAACAACGAAGATTCATCATTCATTAAAGGATTTAGTGTGGTAATATAATATGCACAAAATGTACCTATAACTAATAAAAAAACACTTAGAACTGTCCATTTAGAAACTTGCTTTGCTATATAAAAAATACTTGCCAAAACTAAACCAAAGAAAAAAGACCACAATAAAATAGCCTGGTTTTCTAAAAGCCATGTTATGCTTTTTGCCAATGACAAAACACTAATAATAATACCAATAAACAAAGCCAATAAAAAAGAGCCATTTATGTGAGCCCAAGCTGCCTTTAGTCCATCTTTTTTTAGTTTTTTTAAAAGTTCTAAATTAAAACTACTTATTGCACTTAGCAACTCTTCATAAATACCAGTAATAAAAGCAATAGTTCCTCCAGAAACACCTGGTACAACATCTGCTGCGCCCATTGCCATGCCTTTTAAGCCAATAGTAATATACTCTTTTAGTCTTCTCGCCATTAATTTTCTGTTTATTAAGAAACAAAACTGAAGATTTATAGTTTTAAATCTTATCTAAAATCAATTTTCAGTTATAATGCAAAGATGCTTTATTTTTCAGAATAAGATTTTATAATATCTAGAAAAGTTTGGTCGGTTTCTATAATTGGCATTAAGTCAAATAAAAATTCGTGCTGATCGAAGTTGTAGAGCAAGGCTTCCAATAAGGCTTTTTTCGATTTTTCTCTTTCTTCTAATTCGTATAAAAAAGCTACTTTTATGTACAATAAATCACTAATATCTTCAAAAGTATTTAATATAGATTCTATATGTTGTAGTGCTTCTGTTGTGCTTCCCATTTCATACAAAATGGTTATCAAGTTTAAGTGAACTTGTTTGTTTTTTTCGTTAGAGTTTAAAAGTTTATCGTATATTTTTAATGCTTTTTCTGGCTTATTGGTTTTAATGTAGGCATCTGCCAAACTTACTTGAAAAGTTAAATTGTTTTTTTCTAATTTATTTGCTTTTTCTAACTGTGGAATTGCTTTTTCTGACGAATCTGAATTTAAAAATGCTTTTCCTATTTTATAAAACGCTCTTGCATAATAAGGGTCAATAATTACCGCTTCTTTATAATATTCTCTAGATTTTTGATAGTCTTTTAGTTTATCATAACACTTACCAATATTATAGTAAATTTCTTTTTTTAGTGAAGTAAAATCAAGAACTTCAATGTATAGATTTATAGCTTTTTGGTATTGCTCATCTTTGTATAATACATCGCCACAATCTATATATGCAGATTCGTAAGTTTCATTTATTGCCATTACAAACTCAAATGCTTCTATTGCTTTTTTATAGTCTTTTATACCTCTATAAGCGTGTCCTAAATTATTCCAGGCCAAATAGTTGTATGGTTTTAGTTCTATCAATTCTTTATGAAACTTTATACTTTGTTCGTAAGTTTCGGTTAGCTCTACCGAGAACCACATTCTACCAAGTGCTTCTTCATTTTCTGGGCTGATGTCTAAACATTGTTTTAAACACCAAATTACTTCAAAATATTTTTCCCAATCTTCATAAATATCTGCCAATTCTAAGTATAACTCTCCTTTTGTGCTTCCGTGTTCTGTTTGAATAGCTTTTTTTAATATTTCTACGGCTTCTTCAAAGCGTTCTAAAATTGAAAAAATATCAACTTTGTTAAGCATTGTAGAAGTTTCGTTTGGCGAAAATATTTCTGCTTGATCTAAAACTTCTAAAGCTTCTTCATACTGAGATATTTCTTTTAATATTTCTGCTTTATGATTATAAAAAGTTGAAGAATATTTAAAGCGAATAAGTCCTTCTTCTGCCAAAACCATTGCTTTTTCGTATTCTAGTTCGTTTAAATAATAAACAGTAATGTCTCCTAAATCTTGCTCGTCAAATAGTATTTCTTCATTATTTTGAAGTGCTTCTTCGTACTTATTTACTAATTCTCTTATCCTATTTTCGTGATGTTTGTCAAACATGCGTCTAATTTTTATCTAAATTTAATACTTTAATTTGGCTTTTTGTTCAAAAGAGAAAGTCTCTTTGTAGTATAAAACGAGAAAAACACTTTTGTATTGACTCGGTTTCAATAAAAAAGCCATTACAAATTTACTTTGCAATGGCTTAATAGTTTTAAAATGGTCTTTTTTTAAATAGACTCCAATAAATCTCTTATTTCAGCAAATCTTTTTTCGTTTACGCTGTAATATATAAATTTTCCATTACGTGTACCTATTAAAAATTCTGTTTTTCTTAAAATAGCTAAGTGCTGCGATGCTACAGATTGTTCTATTTTAAGGCTTTTATAAATTTTATTGACAGGCGTATCCTTATTGGCGTTTACGTATTCAATAATTTTTTTTCTTAAAGGGTTGTTTATAGCCCTTAAAGTCATTGCGGCTTTAAAAAGATCTTCGCTGTTTAAAACAGTTTTTTCACTTTCTCCTACTTCTAGGTTTTTCAATTTTTTTACACTAAATCCCATAATTTTTTGTTTTGTTTGTTATTGTTTATATTAATTTGTTGTTGTCATAAATGGTTTTAAATACTCTGGCTCTACATAAGCTAAATCTGCAAATGTATCAGATAAAAAATGTTTTTCAGATAGTTGCACCATATTTTTGGCAGAAAATATAAGATTTTCATTAAAAACTATGTTTGCGTCTAAATTTAATAATTTTATTTTTTCTAAACCCGTTCCTGTCATAAAAATTTCATCATTCTTATAATTGTTCAAGAAATCTTGATCCAATACAATAGGTTTTGGTTTAATAAATGTATTTGTACTTGCATTAAAAAAAGCTGCATAAATTTCATTTTTACGAGAATTCATAGCAGCTACATATAGTTTATTTTCGCTTGCGTATAATCTTTTCGCTTCAAAAAGCATTGCTTCCAAACCAGAAAAGGCAATCAAAGGTATTTCTAAAGTATAGCACAAACCTTTAGCTACAGACAATCCTATTCTTAAGCCTGTATAAGAACCTGGGCCTATATTTATAGCTACGGCATCTAAGTCAGATATGTTTTTTGTTGTTTTATCAAAAATAGCTTTAATAAAAGGTGTAAGCTTTGATGCATGCGAAACAACTTCATGCTCTTCTATTAATTCTATTAAATAGCCGTGCTCACTAAGTGCTACAGATGTAGATTTTGTAGATGTATCTATGTTTAAAATTAAAGCCATAAAATTTACAATATTATATTAAATTTTTTACTTTTTGAAGGCTTATAGTTTCTTGTATAGAAAGCTTAAAACCAATAAATAATAAAATGAGTATAATTGTTTTATGCATAACTTTTTTAAAGTTTAAAAACAAATGTACGAAATAAATATAAATTTTGCACAAAACATATTTAAGCTTTAACTTTACAACTTACACAGTAAAACAATATTCATGAATTTAAAAGAAACAATTTTAAACAGAAGAACCATAAAACCAATGCATTTTAATGGTGAAAATGTATCTAAAGAAATTATAGAAGAAATGTTGACGGCGGCAAACTGGGCACCAACACATAGAAATACAGAACCTTGGCGATTTGTTATATATAGTGGCGAAAGCAAAACAAAATTTGCTAAAGAAACTGCCGAAATGTTTAGACAAGTAAAAACCGATGAAGGCAAAATGGAAAAAACTGCGATAGATAAAAAGTTTGAAAAAATTCAGTTAAATGCAAACTTATCAAGTCATATTATAGCTTTAATAATGAAAAGAGATGAAGAAAAGCGTGTACCAGAAATTGAAGAAATATGTGCAGTTTCTTGCGCAGTTCAAAATATGATGCTTACAGCAACAGCAAACAATGTAGCTCATATTTGGAGTTCTGGAGGCTTAACTTTTCACCCAGAAATGAAAAAGTATTTAAACATAACAGAAGAAGATAAAATTCTTGGGTTTTTATATGTAGGAAAGTCTGATTTAAAACCAAAATCAAAGCGTTTTATTCCTTTGGAAGACAAAGTTATTTGGAAGGAGTAATTTTTTTAAGCACTAAGCGAACGAAGAGGCACTAAGAAAAATAAATTCAAGATCTTGAATTTTCTTAATGGTATAAATAATAAGACTATCCATTAAAGCCACAAACTATTGATTTGAATAGAATTTTCACATTAACAGGCTACCGTCATTCCAAAAAATTGAGGAGGCACGAAGCAATTTATTTGGAATCTTTCACATTTTTTTAAGCTTTTAGCATTTCTATTAGATTCTGAATATTTTTTCGTACCTCAAAAATTTCAGAATGACGTCCCAAATATAACAATGTTAACACTCTGTGGTTAATATGGGTAATCCTATTAATAAATTACAATGACTGTTCGTTAAAATACAGTAAGTCAAAATTTGCTAAGAATGTTTCTCCCTTGAGGGAGATAAGAGGGTGATTCTCTGATATTTTCACCCATCTACTTCCCTCAAGGGAAGAACAGGACTCGCAAAATATAATCCGAATATTTTTTCTATAAATAAGCAGACTGTCATTTAAATCACTTAATCTCTTGGCACAATTCCACCAACATTCCACCTGTTGTTTTTGGGTGAAAAAACATCACTAATTTATTATCTGCACCTTTTTTTGGTTTTTCCATAAGCGGTTTAAAACCTTCAGAAATAAGCCTTTTTGTTTCAAACTCAATATCACTTACCGAAAAAGCAATATGGTGAAAACCTTCGCCTTTTTTTTCGATAAATTTATGAATAGCACTGTCTTTGCTAGTAGCTTGTAAAAGTTCTATTTTACTTTGTCCTATTTTAAAAAAAGAAGTCATTACGTTTTCAGACACAACTTCTTCTTTTTTATAGCTAGAAACACCTAATAATTTTTCATAAATAGCATTTGAAGCCTCCAAATCTTTTACGGCTATTCCTATGTGTTCTATTTTTTTCATAAAGTAAATATAAACAATCTTTCAAACATTTTTCTTTAAAAATTGACAGTTAAAAAAATACTGTTTTTAAAAAAAACAAGCCTTATTATAGCTTGAAAATAAATTAAACTATTTTTACAAAAAATTAAACAAATGAGAGAATATATAGCCAAGACACAGTTTGGTTTAGAAAATATTTTAGAAAAGGAATTGAAACAGCTTGGAGCTAAAAATACTGAGGTGCTAAGTAGAGCCGTTAGTTTTGAAGCAGACAAAGAAACACTTTATAGAATTCATCTTTGGTCTAGCTTGGTAATTCGTGTTATAGAACCAGTTTATAAATTTAAGGCGCAAGACACAGACACGCTTTATGAATCTATAAAAGAAGTAGACTGGACAATGATAATGGACATCAATGATACTTTTAAAATTGATTCTGTTGTGTATTCATCTTTTTTTAAGCATTCGCAGTTTGCTGGTTTAAGAATGAAAGACGCTATTTGCGATTTTTTTAGAGAAGAAACTGGCGGTCAAAGACCAAGCGTAGATGTAAGAAAACCAAACTTTACTTTTGTGCTAAATATTTGGGAAGACGAAGTTCAGCTATCTATAGATTTAACTGGCGACCCGCTTTTTAAAAGAAGATACAGAAGCCAAGGTAGCGAAGCACCTTTGAATGAAATATTGGCAGCAGGAATTTTAGAATTGACAAATTGGGATAAAAAAATGCCTTTCTTAGACGGAATGTGTGGTTCGAGTACTTTAGTAATAGAAGCACTTTTTAAAGCTACAAACACGGCTCCTTCTATAGAAAGAAAAAACTATGCTTTTATGTTTCAGCCAGATTTTGATTCTAAACTTTGGTACAGCCTTTTAGACGAAGCAAAAGAAACCCGTACAGAAGATTACCCAAACATAAAAGGAATAGAAATAGATGCAGAAACTTATGCAACAGCAAAAGAAAATATAGTAAGAGCAGGTTTTAAACCTTTGTTTCATTTAGAAAATGGAGATTTTTTTAAATATAAACCAAAAGAAAAAGAAGGCATTTTGGTAATGAATCCGCCTTATGATGTTCGTTTAAAAAGCACTAACATTAAGAAATTATATAAAGAAATTGGAGATCATTTAAAAAAGAACTTTAAAGGCTGGACGGCTTATATTTTTTCTGGAAACGAAGAGGCAAGAAAAAGTATTGGATTAAAACCAGCAGAAAAAATAAAACTATATAACGGTAAAATAGAGTGTAGATTACTGAAATTTGAATTGTACTAGATGATTTAAATCATATTTTTGTAATATGGATTAAGTAATTTTGTAGAGATTTAAGAAACCACTTTTTTAAACAAACAAAAGTAAAATTTCTGCGCAGGCAGCAAAAAAAACAATATAAATATGAAAGACGAAGACTACAAAGGAGTATACTACAGCGAATATTTACAATTAGATAAAATTTTAGATGCACAAGCACCAGAAAGTGCAAAAAAAGGTGAAGAAGCACACGATGAAATGCTGTTTATAATCATACACCAATCTTACGAACTTTGGTTTAAACAAATATTGCACGAAGTAGGTTCTGTAATGACTTTTTTTGAAAAAACGAAAATAGATGATAGCTCTCCAGATTTGGCACAGGCAGTTCATAGACTAGAGCGTGTAGTTACCATTCTTACAGCTTTGGTAAAGCAAATAGATATTATAGAAACACTTACACCACTAGATTTTTTAGACTATAGAGATAATTTGCGCCCAGCATCGGGTTTTCAGAGTATGCAGTTTAAAATATTGGAAGCTTCGCTTGGTTTACGAATGCCAGAAAGATATGGTAAAAAATATTACACTTCTGCACTCAAAGATTCTGACAGAATCATTATTGAAGAATTAGAGAAAAAGCCAAAATTTATAGATTTAATTAATGATTGGCTAGAAAGAATGCCTTTTTGGGAAGACAATAAATATTGGCAAGACTATCAAAGAAAATTTGATTATAATGTAGAAGAAGGCGTACACGATTTTTGGCAAGATTATCTTTGTACATACAAAGAGAGTTTGGGAGAAAATGAAAAAGACAACATAAAAGGACTTGTTTCGGTTTGTTTTAAAGACGATGCCGAAAAAGAAAACAGATTAAGTGCAAAAGCAAGCAGAAATGCTTTGTTTATTTTATTATACAGAGATTATCCTTTATTGCAGGCTCCTTACCAAGTATTACAAAATTTATTGGATATAGATGAGCAAATGTCGCTATGGCGTTTTAGACACATAAATATGGTGCGCCGTATGATAGGTGGAAGAGTTGGAACTGGAGGAAGTACAGGAAAAGATTATTTAATGGAAGCATTAAACAAGCATTATATTTTTAAAGAAATAGCAAACCTTACTTCGTTTTTAATAGAAAGAAGAAGACTGCCAGAACTTTGCCCTAAATTAATAAAGGCAATGAGCTTTGGCTAGGCTTGAATTGTTTTTTTGAAATTAATGATGGTGTTTTTAGTTAAACAGTCTTAATTATATTTGTGTTTATGAAAACAATAAGCACTAAAATAAAACTAAAACCAAACAGCATTGGCAAAGTTTGGCAATGGTCTAAAGAACTTAATGCAAGAAAGGAAGAAGTTTTGGAAACGCTAAGAAATGAAACCGTTGTTTTTGAAGCAGCGTTTTTAGACGAAATTTCAGAAACAGAAGCATATCTTATATATGTAATGCAAATTGAAGATCTAGCACAATGCCAAAAAGCGGTAAAAGAAAGTGTTTTACCAATTGACGTTTATCATCAAAAATTTAAGAAAGAAACTTGGGATGGAGGAAAAAAATTGGAGACCTTAATTGCTTTCAATGTTTAAATTATAAAATCTAAAAAAGTCGACTAGAATTTCATTTCTAATTCGAATAAATTCGCTTAAAATTTCTTCTTCAGTGCCCGTAACTTCGTCTGGATCTTCAAAACCAATATGTAAGCGATTTTTAACCTTGCCAATAAATGTGGGGCAGCTTTCTTTTGCGCCGCCACAAACACTTATTACATAGTCGAAACTCATATTTAAGTATTTAGAAACGTTTTCTGGTTTGTTTTTTGAAATATCAATACCAATATCTGCCATTGCTTTTATAGCATTTATGTGCACTTGTGAAGCAGGTTTTGTTCCTGCAGAGTAAACTTCCATTTTATTGTTGAAGCTTTTCAAAAAACCTTCTGCCATTTGACTTCTGCAAGAATTTCCTGTACAAAGTATTAGTATTTTCATAGTTTTAGCTTGTTTTCAATAGATTTTTTGTGATGTAAAACGTGATAATAAGAAAAATAAAGCATTTCTCCTATACTTAATTTACCTATTAATGGGTGCGGAATACGAAAAGTATCTATTTCTTTTCAGAAAAAAGGACAATTTTTGGTTCAAATTTACTTGGCGACTTTCCTCTTGCTTTCAATTTTGTTTGATAGCTATTGACAATTTCTGCATAATTTCTAGCTTTGTTTTTATTTTTCCAAACAATAATTTCTTTGAAAAATTAGGTAATGACATGTAAGTATTTAGAGGAACAATGCTTTTAACGATGTTACGTACGCAAGTCGCTCAAAACTACTGTTCACAAAATAAGGTTGTTCACGTCACGTGAATTATGTATATTTGTGAACGCATGGAAAAAGATATAATAAATACCACAATTGAAAACTTGCGCAGAGTAGTGGGTATACAAGCACATTGGGTAAAAAAAGGGCCACTTGATGGGGAAATCAATTTACAAATAAATGGCATTAATTTAAACTTATTAACAGAAATAAAAAAAGAATTACGAGAATATCAATTAGACCAAATTGAAGAAATACACAAAAAATATGATAATATAATCATTATTGCCGAACACATTTTTCCAAAATTAAAAGCACATCTAAGAAAAATGGGAATAGCATACATTGAAACAAATGGAAATTTATTTATACAGAATAAAAAAATATTTTGCTTCATTGATACTCAGAAAAAACGTTTTAACAAAAAAAACGAGACAAATCGAGCTTTTACAAAAACAGGCTTAAAAGTATTATTTCATTTTTTACAAAAAAAAGAATTAGTAAATAAAACACAAAGAGAAATTGCTCAAACCACAGGTGTAGCTTTAGGAAATATTCCGCAAATAATTAACGGCCTTAAAAAAATGGGATATTTAATACCATTAAACCGTAAAAAAAATATTTGGGAAAATAGAAAAGAATTATTAGAAATGTGGGTAAATCAATATGCTATTGAATTGAAGCCAAAATTATTAAAAAACAAATACCATCTTAGGGAAGATTGGCAAAATATAAATTTAAACACTGAAATAACAGTCTGGGGCGGAGAACCTGCGGCAGATATACTCACCAATTATTTAAGACCTGAAAAACTTACATTATATACAAAAGAAAATAATGTTAGTCTTATGAAGAATTATAGGTTAATTCCTGATAAAAATGGAGAGCTAGAAGTTTTGGAGATGTTTTGGAATAATATAGAACTTAACAAAACTGCTCCTCCGTTATTAATTTATGCCGATTTAATTATAGAAGGTGGTAAAAGAAATATAGAAACTGCACAAAAAATATATAATGAATTTATCCAACCAAACATATAAAGAATTATCAATTCCGTATTTTAAAGATGAAAAAATTAAAGCTCAAAAATATATTGAGCTTATATGGGATGATATTATTGTCTTTCCTGTTAAGTTCAGAATTAGGAGCACAGCATGATACGCTATGTACACAGTTTGGTGATGTAGATTACATAACAGATTTTACTGTTAATTATGGTTCAGTGGCTAATACTAAAAATTCTTTGTATCGCAGTGATATCATTATTGGTCAACCCGTATTAAATACTTCAGACCTTGGTTTAGATACTACTACAACTCTGGGTCATTTTGCTTTATTAAAACAAGCACCGAAATCTCCTTTTCTTTTTGTCAGTCAAGGAGATTATGCAGATCGTGTGCAGCTGAATTGGCAACTAGATTTATTTAGTCCAGCTGTTGAAG
>CAKZQD010000138.1 GCA_937139485.1 uncultured Bacteroidota bacterium
TAATCTCTAGTAAACAAAATAGAATCACAGAAAATCGAATTAAGTAATATGAATCTATTAAAAAACGTCCAATGGGCTTACAACACAAAAACGAATGTCGTGCGGTCTATATTTCGAATATTACTTGGTGCGGCACTTTTATTTGCGGGTATCAGTCACTTGACATTTAATCGGTTGGAATTTGTAGCACAAGTACCGAATTGGGTGCCACTTTCAACAGATATAGTGGTTATTCTTTCCGGAATTGCAGAAATAGCACTTGGCTTGTCATTACTTGTATTATATAAATGGAAAGCATTGGTAGGTTGGATCACAGCAATTTTTTTCTTACTGATATTCCCAGGAAATATTTCACAATATATGAATCAGATTGATGCCTTTGGATTAGATACCGACCAAGCAAGATTGATCAGGTTATTTTTTCAACCCGTATTGATGTTGTGGGCTATATGGTCAACTGGAGCATACAAATCTTATAAGAAAAGAAAGACTTCATAGAGTCTCGATTATGGAGTAAATTAAAGTGAATAAAAATAATAAATACAATTAAAATTTAGAAAAATGAGTAAAACAACAAATTGGTTAATCGACAGTACGCATTCAGAAATTGCTTTTAAAGTAAAGCACATGATGATCTCAACAGTAACAGGACATTTTGAAGAATTTAGCGCATCAGCTAAAACAGATGGCGACAATTTTACGGATGCTAGTATCGAATTCACTGCCCAATCGGCGTCTATAAACACGAAAAATGCGGACAGAGATACCCATTTAAAATCAGACGACTTTTTTAATGCAGCAGATTATCCTGAAGTAAAATTTGTTTCAACTTCTTTTGACGGAGAGCAACTAATAGGCGATTTTACAATTAGAGATGTGACTAAGCAAATTACGTTAGATGTAGAGTTTAACGGAATAGCGGTTGATCCTTACGGTCAAACAAAAGCTGGTTTTGAAATTAAAGGAGAAGTAAGTAGAAAGGATTTCAACTTAACATGGAATGCAGTGACTGAAGCAGGAAGCATAGTTGTTTCTGACAAAGTTAAATTAGTAATTGACGTGCAATTTGTTAAGCAAGCATAATCATGGAATTAATCAAGAATCTGAAATGGCGATACGCCGCTAAGAAATACGATGCTTCAAAAAAAGTGTCAGAACAGGATATTGATACTATAAAGGAGGCGGTTCAATTGGCTGCTTCCTCTTATGGCTTGCAACCTTACACGATTTTAGAGGTTAAAAATCCAGAGTTGCGAGAAGCGTTGAAGCCAATGTCTTGGAATCACGCACAAATTACTGATGCTTCTCATTTATTTGTTTTTTGTAACTACTTGGAAGTGAAAGATAAAGACATAAAAGAAGTAATGAAATTGAAATCTGAAGTAAATAGCGTTCCTATGGAAAAGCTGGCTGCTTATGGAGATTTTGTAAACGGAAAACTTCAAGAAAAATCTGCAGATGAAATAACAAACTGGACAGCCAGACAAACCTACATAGCTTTGGGGAATGCTTTAAATGCTTGTGCAGAATTAAGGCTTGATTCTTTACCAATGGAAGGTTTTGAACCTAAATTATACAATGAAAGATTAGGTTTAAAAGCTAAAAATTTGAATGCTTGTGTGCTGCTAGCTGTTGGTTACCGACACGCAGAAGATGCAGCACAAAACAACAAGAAAGTTAGGAAGTCTATTGATACGCTTTTTGAAGAAATTTAGATAAATGTAATTCGGCATAAAATAATTTACATTCAATCAATAGGATTGGGTTTTAAGACAATTATTTCAAGAAAAAGCTTTATTTTAGTGAACTAAAAAAACATTATGTACGATTATATCATTATAGGTGGCGGTTCTGCTGGTTGTCTTTTAGCAAACCGTTTATCTGCAAATCCAAAAAATAAAGTTTGTTTGCTAGAAGCTGGCCCTTCAGACAATACGCATTGGATTCATAATTGTAACCCAATAAATATGCTCTATTTAATGAATAGCAAAAAATATAATTGGAGAAATTATGCCGAAGGAAATGCCAAAACAGGCAAAAGAAAATTTTACTGGCCCAGAGGTAAAACGCTTGGTGGTTCAAGCGCTATCAATGCTATGATTTATACCAGAGGTCATCGCTCAGATTTTGATCATTGGGCAGCTTTGGGAAATACTGGTTGGGATTATGATTCGATATTACCTTATTTCAAAAAATCTCAAAAACAACACCGAAAACCTGACTTTTTTCATAGTAATGAAGGCGAAATGGATGTCATTGACCCAAATTTTCACTTTGCGCCAAGTTATGCTTTTGTAAAAGCTTGTCAAGAAGCTGGAATTCCAAAAAATAGCGATATCAATGGCGAAAAATATGAAGGAGTAGATTTTTTTCAAATAAACCAAACAAAAGAAGGCAAGCGTTGTCATTCTGCTGCTTCTTTTCTAACACCTGCATTGTCTCGAAAAAATCTTACAGTTTTAACTTATGCGCAGGTCAATAAAATTATTATAGAAAACGGAGAAGCAAAAGGCGTAGAATATTTTGATCTAAAAAAAGGAAAAACACTCAAAACCATCACGGCAAATAAAGAAGTTATATTAAGTGCTGGAGTCATTAATTCACCACAAATTTTAATGCTTTCGGGTATTGGCAAAGCATCAGAATTGGCTAAACACAATATTCCTTTAGTAAAAGATTTACCAGGCGTTGGAGAAAACTTACAAGATCATCCAGATGTAATTATTCGCTGTTCAGATAAGTCAAACTCTTCTTTGACAACCGTTCCAAAACCAAGTATGTTGAAGTTTTTTGCTCGATTTTATCGTAAAAGTGAACACATAGTTTTTACACCAACAGATGCAGGCGGATATATAAAATCTGATGCTTCGGTAGCAGTTCCAGATTTACAACTTCAATTTGCGCCTATAAGAATGTTTCCGCACGGTACAAAACCTTTAACGCCTTCCAAAGCAGGTTTTGTTTTGCACGTTTGTCATATGCGCCCAAAAAGTAGAGGAAATATCAAGTTGAAATCAAACAATCCTTTGGATGCGCCCATTATAAATGCAAATTATTTCGACAATGAATTTGAGTTAGATGCTTTGGTAAAAGGCGTAAAAATAGCCAGAGAAATTTTGTCTCAGCCAGCTTTTAGTACAATGCTAAAAGAAGAGGAAATGCCTGGAAAAAATGTGGTTTCAGATAAAGAAATTCGACAATTTATTTTAGACCGAGTAGAATCTGTTTATCATACCGCAGGTTCTTGCAAAATGGGTGTTGACGATATGGCAGTAGTTGACCCAGAATTAAAAGTTTACGGCATAAAAAACCTAAGAGTGGTAGATTCTTCCATTTTTCCTACAATAACGGGTAGCAATATTCACGCACCAACAGTTATGATAGCAGAAAAAGCTGCAGATATGATTTTAAATCAGTAATAATTCTTTAAAAATTTTAAAGTATAGTTGGTATGCTTTTTGAACCTGTACAAGTAGTTACATTATTATTTTTCAAACTTTTAAAAACAAACAAAATGACTAAGATATTTTTAAAATTTTCAATATTTGGAGCCTTATTATTTTCTGCTTGTAGCGAAACACCAAAACAGTTAAATAAAGAAACGGCGACTATAGAAAAAGCTTTAGAACTTACTGATGATATAGTAGAAATTACTTCTACAGACAAAGATGGGAAACAGCTTGAAATGGCATTTAATAACACCAAAGGAACTGCAACGATAAACCTTAACGGAGAAACTATCGAGTTAGTTCAAGAAAAAGCCGCTTCAGGTATTTGGTACACAAATGATACTTACGAATTGAGAGGAAAAGGAAACGATTTTGAGCTGAGAAAAAATGGTAATTTAATATTTACACACAATGATGACATTGTATTTTCTTCACTCAAAAATGAAGCAGGCGAAACGCTTGATATGACTTTTAATAATACCGAAGGAACTGTAAAAATTTACCTAAACGGTAGCGAGCAAATAGATTTAGTAGCAGAAAAAGCAGCTTCTGGAATTTGGTACACAAATGATGCTTATGAATTGAGAGGAAAAGGTGAAAAATTAGAATTGACAAAAGATGGAGCACTTGTTTTTAAGAACTAAAATCTAGTTTTTTTTTTACTTATCTTTAGTCATTCAGTCAAAACAAAAAAACAACTAAAATGGGAAAATATAACACATTATCTGAAGCAATAAACGACCTTACCATTAAAGGTTACACGCACAACTTTAACATTAAAGATAACTGTTTAGAATGTGCAGACATAGACACACAGCTACAACCAGACGAATTTGAAATAGACGAAATTTATCGTTTTGAAGAAATGTCTGACGTAGATACCGAAAGTATGCTTTATGCTATTTCTTCAAAACAAAACAACATTAAAGGGCTTTTAGTAAGTGCATTTGGCGTAAATGCAGATTCTAGCGCAGTAGACTTAATAAAAAAACTATACGATCCTATGCTTTTTGTATCGTTAAGGAATAAAACAAAAAAATTAGCTCTAACTTTACACAATAGATAGTTACCAAATGCCAATAGAAAACATACCAAAAATATACTTTAAGTCTGGAGAAGACAATCCAGACTTATTTGTATATGATTTTAAAATGACAAACGATGTGGTAAAAAGCAAAGTCAATTTAGGTATGAATATGTTTAGTTTTTTGCAAGTTGGGAAAAAACAAGTACACTTTGCAGGAAATTCTATTGCGGTAAACAAAGACCAATCTTTATTGCTAAAAAAAGGAAATTGGTTATGGACAGAACTGCTTGACAAAGAAGAAATTTATTACTGCAAACTGCTTTTCTTTTCTGAAAAAATACTTAATGAATTTTTAGTGAAACATACTTCAAATGAAAATACTTCAAATGAAGAAAGTCCTTATTTTGTAATAGGAAATGACGATTATATTTCTTCCTATTTAAGTTCATTGTCTACTATTAGTGATGCGCCGCCATTATTTGTAGAAAAACTACTTTCTACAAAGTTTGAAGAACTAATGTTTTATCTACTACATAAATATGGCAATAAATTTGAAAACTATCTGCATTCATTAATCAATGAAGAAACATCTCCTTTTAAAAAAATAGTGGAAAGTAAGATTCATTCAAATTTAAAATTACAAGAAATTGCTTTTTTGTGCAATATGAGTTTATCTACTTTTAAAAGACACTTTATAAAAGAGTATGAAGTTTCGCCAGGCAAATGGCTTCAAGACAAAAGACTTAACAAGGCTAAAGAAATATTAGCTCAAGGAGAATTAAAAGCTTCAAACATTTATTTAGACTTTGGCTACAACAATTTATCGAACTTTAGTATTGCCTTTAAAAACAAATTTGGCATAAGTCCAAGCGAAATAAATTAAAATCAGTATTTTCTTCTAAAATTCTTCATTTTGACCTTTTTTCATAACATCTTGAACTTTTTTAGTAAGCTAAACACTAAAATGCCAATGTATATTTGCACCATATTTAAAAACATTAAAACAAAAGTAACGAAACGGTAAGTTAATTACCCCATTGAATTTTCAGTTTTTTCAAAGGAACAGGATTCGCTTTTACCATTCTAACG
>CAKZQD010000139.1 GCA_937139485.1 uncultured Bacteroidota bacterium
CTGTGTTCAATACATAAGTGCAACAAACTTATTATTTAGAGTTTCAATAGGACTAAGGTAATTAAATCTTTTTCTTGGTCTATTGTTAATTTTGAATTATTTCCTACTCTTTTATGATTGCTTTGATAAAAAGTTATTTCTTGATATTCACAAAGCAAAGTTTTAATTTACTTCATAATATTTACTATTTACCCAAAAGCTATATATTACAACAGCTTCATTGCAGGCTGTTTTATATTAAAATTTCAACTCAAACAAAAAACAGCTTTAAACATTTTATTTTTCTTTACAGTCTAAATTGAAGACCAAAACTTGGTATAAGTGTTCTTCTTGGGTAATTACTGTCTGTAACTAAATTTGTTTTGACACTAATATTGAAATAAAAAGGAGCCTGAGTATGATTAAAAGCATAACCTACACCCGCAAATCCATTTCCATAAGTAAAACTTGCTTTTACATTTCTAGAAATATCTTTAGCATTAAAGTTTACTAAATATCCGTCTATTTGGGCGTAAAGTCCTTGCCAAATATAGCCTCTTATATATGCTTGCCCGCCTATATTGTTTTCAGAATAAACTTTTGCTTGGCTTAAATGCTGGTAAATAAGCCCTGGACCTATTTCGAGCCTATCTCTAATAATTTGATACCCAATTGTAGCAGATACATTCATTGCAAAAACACCTTGCCCTCCAAATTGCAAACCCGAACCAAGATCTAAGCCTACTCTAAATCTACTTAAATCAATTTTCTTTTTTTCTTCTTTTAATCCTTCAAAAGCCTCTATTTCATCATCTTCTGCATATTCATTGTCAGATTCTTGTGCTACAATAAGCTGTATACAAAACAATAAAACTAAAAGAGATAGTATTTTTTTATTCATAACCATACTTAATTACTATTGATACTAAATTTAGCATTTAGTTTTGTAAAAACGAACGAAACAAAAAATTATTAGCATTTTTAACAAAAAATAAAGCCAAACAATTTTTTGTTTGGCTTTAAATATATCTAAAAGTAATCTTTGAAAATATCTTATGCTTTCGCAGTTTCTTTTTCTAATTGTTTTCTTTCGTCATAGTTTGGTGTAAATATTCTACCACAGTTTTCACAAGGAATAATTTGCAATTCTGCTTCAATATCTAATTGTAATTGCGGAGGAATAGAAATATGACAACCACCACAAGAATCTCTTTCTGCACTAACTACTGCTAAACCGTTTTTATAATTTTGTCTTATTCTTTCATAAGCTGTTAGTAAAAAATCGTCTACTTTTTTCTTAGCTTTTTCAGATTTTGTTTGCAATTTTTCTTCTTCTATATCTGTTTCTTTTGTTATTTCAGACAATTCAGATTTTTTTGCTTCTAAAAGTGCAATAGTATTTTCTAGCTTGACATTCATATCTTCTAGCAAAGTCTTTTTTGCTTCATTTTTTTCATTAGCTATTCTTAATTTCTTTTCAGATAATTGAATTTCTAACTTTTGCATTCCAACTTCTTTAGTCAATGCATCAAACTCTCTATTGTTTTTTACGCTTTCTAACTGCTTTTCGTATCTTTCAATAAGTGCATTTGAATTTTCAACACTAACTTGATGACCTGTAACTTCTTGTTTTAGATCTTCTAGTTCCGTTTTCATTTTTTCGATTCTCTTTTTAGAAGCTTCAATATCATCTTCTAAATCTTCTACTTCTAAAGGTAATTCTCCTTTTAGAACTTGAAGTCTATCTATTTTAGAATCAATGCTTTGTAAATCGTATAAAGCTTTTAATTTTTCTGGAGTACTTAATTCTTTCTTTGCCATAGCTTATTTAATACACATTTTTAAGTAAAATATTCAACAGGATTGGTATCTACTCCCGTCAAAAGAAACGCAAAGGTAGGGAATTTTTTTGTCAATTTATCAAATAAAAGTTCATTTGTGTATTGCTCACTTTCAAAATGACCTATATCTGCAATTATGATGTCATTTTCGGCATCAAAAAACTCATGATATTTGAAATCTCCTGTTATAAAAACATCTGCTTTTTGAGCTTTTGCCTTGCGTAATAAAAAACTTCCAGAGCCACCACATATAGCTACCGTTTTTATTTCTTTTTTTACTAATTTGGTATGTCTTATACAGCCACAATTGAAAGTATTTTTTATATGTTTTAAAAATTTTTCTACTGGAACAGCTTTTTCTAATTCGCCTATCATTCCAGAACCAATTTCTTGATTTTGATTTTCTATTTTATAAACATCATAAGCTACTTCTTCATAAGGATGATTTTGTTTTAAAACTGCTAATAATTTGTGTTGTAAATAGCTTGGAAAAATAATTTCTGTTCGTATTTCTTTGACTTCTTCTCTCCTATTTTTTTCTCCTACAACTGGATTTGTATTTTCGTTTCCTTTAAAAGTTCCTTTACCTTCTATATTAAAACTTGCTTCTGAATAGTTTCCAATATTTCCTGCACCAGCTTCAAAAAGTGCATTTTTTACATTTTCGGCATCTTTTGTAGGTGTAAAATAAACTAGCTTGCTCAAAACTTGTGTTTTTGGAGCTAAAATTCTAGTATTTTCTAATCCTATTTTTTCTGCCATTTTTGCATTTACGCCTGCTAGAACATTGTCTAAATTGGTGTGTATGGCGTAAATAGCTATATCGTTTTTTATGGCTTTTATAATAACACGTTCTACATAATTTTTTCCTGTAAGCGTTTTTAAACCACTAAAAACAATAGGATGATGTGCTATAACTAAATTTGCTCCTTTAGAAATGGCTTCGTCTAAAACCTCTTCTATGGCATCTAAACAAATAATGGCTTTGGTGATTTCCATTTCACTGTTTCCACAAATTAAACCAGAATTGTCGTAAGATTCTTGGTAAGCTCTTGGTGCTATTTCTTCTAGAAATGAAGTGATTTGTTTTAGTTTCATGATGCTAAGATAAATATTTGAAACATATAAGTCATATAAGCTTCTTTTTTTGTTGTTGATTATTTTTTAAAGATATTTAAGTTTTTTATTTATCTCGAAAAAAAATACTGAGTCACAAATTTTATGAGTATTTATATTAAACTTTCCAACTCCTGCTCATAAGTTGTATTTCCTTTCTCATTGACTATGTTTAACAACATATCGCCAAAAGGATTTACTTCTAATACATAAACTTTCGCTTTTTTACTCAACAAAACATCTATACCAGCATAATGTAAACCAGGAAAACAAAGCATTGTTTCTAAAGCAATTTGCTTAATTTTTTCTATGATTTCACTAGATAAATTTAAGTCTTCTAGCTTAAGTTTTTGATTGCCTAAATGTAAATTGGTAATAGGCGAACGGCTTCCTCTAGGCACTATAAATTCAACTTTTTTATTGATAACAACTACTCTAAAATCTACATTCATTTTATTGAATTGCCACTTTGGAACCCAACGTTCTATTTGTAGTTCACTTTTTGCTATTTCGTTAAAAACTTCTTTTATTGCTTCTTTTGTTTCATAGGTTTGAACTTTTAAGCTATTATAAAAATTCCCATTTTTCTTTTTTACAGTAGAATATGCTTTTTGTTTTTCAGAATCAAAATATCTAAACGCCATTATTCCAGAAGCTGAAGAACCAGCAATGGGTTTAATAAACACTTGCGCTATTTTTTTGGCTTTCATTTCTGAAATCAAACTTTCGTAACTTGTAGAGGTTAATATTTCAGGGCAAGAAACTTTGTTTTCAAGTAAAAGCTTTTGTGTTGCTTTTTTGTTGAAAGCTAAAGCAATATCTAAAGGTTCGTTAATGAATTTTAGTTGAAAAATATTTTCTAAATCTTTGATTTTTTTTAAAACTTTTTCCCAACCAATATACCAAGATTCAAAATTTGAAAGTTCTCCAAAATTTTCTTTTGCTAAGATTTGGTTTGTAGCATTTTTTTCAAAATGAATGATAGATTGATAGGTTTCAAAATCTTCTCCTGCCGATTCTAATCTTACTATATATTGTATGTCTTTTTCTAAACTGAAATAATCAGAAATAATATCTAAATAAGATAAATGAAGATAGCTTAAATTATTTTGCTCCAAAAGCTGAATCCAGAATTTAGCTCTTCTTGATTCTTTTGGAGCAATAATAAGATGTTTGGTTTGCGCTTTCAAATTACTCACCAACTTCTACATACCAATAATCTTCTTCCATATCATAATCAGCTCCAGATCTATCGAAATCTCCATTAGGAAATTTTTTAGTTAATGCTTTAATCATATCATCTGGCATAAAATTAAACACACAGTTCAATGATTTTAATGAAGACAATTTATCGTTTGCCAATAAAGATTCGCCACCAATTTTTGTTAGAATACCCATAGATAAATCCAAAACATCTAAACGGTCTAAGATTGGATGGTTTTCAAAAAGTTTGACTACATCATTTTGAGTATCTGAATTCATAATACCTAAATGCTTCAATTTTGGAAATGAATCTCCTGAAATTAATTCTTTAATGGTTTCAATTTCTACATCACCACCATAATTTTCATCACCCAACCAAAGTTCTAAAAACTCCAAATTGGGCATATTGGCTTTTGAAGCAGAAATTTCAGCAACCAATGCATTATCCATTCCACCGGTTTCTATTCTTAACATTTTTAAGTTAGGAAGATTTACTTTTCCGATAGACAAATTATTTCCACCTCTAAATTCTAATTTTTCTATGGTATTAAATTCTTTTAAAAAATTTTCATAATCAGCTTGTTCTATCCAAGATATTTCATTTTCTTCTGACTCTATATCGCCAAAATAAAAGTGTTTTACTGCCTTAAATTTTTCTTTATTTTCTATAATAAAATTTATAATCTCTTCTGGAGAGTCTTCAGTATCTTCACCCCACATACCAATTACAATTTTAGTTACTTTATCGCAATTTTCTTGCGTTATAAAACTTTTTATTTGATCTAAAGCTGTTCCAAACTCAGCATCATAATCTTGGAAAAACTTATACGCTTTACTGGCATCTACTTTGTCTCCAATTTTATATTCTGTAGGTGAAGCTTCCAACATTTTTTCATAACCTTTTTTAATCTTTTGCTTCATTACTTTTTGCGCTTCCTTCAACGCTTCGGCAGCATCTTTAAAAGATTTGGTTTGCGTTCTACCGTCTGTTCCAAATTTTCCGTAAACTACTGTAAACTCATTTCCAGCAACTTCTATTTGCCAGAACTTGTGCGAATCATAATCTCTAAACTCTAAATATTCTTTCATAATTTGTGTTTTATTTTATTTTTTTAACTGAAACTTTCTGGAATACGTGCCATCAAGTTTTCTTTATATATTTTATCTAATTCTAAGCTGTCAAAATTGATGTAACCGATATAGCATCTGCATTCGGTATTGGTACAATTTTCTGCTTTTTTAATGTCATTCAAATCTTCTTCATAAATATTTGCTATCTTTTTCTTGATGAAATGACATCTAAAAACGTCTCCATCTCCATTAATAGAAAAACTCGAATATCCTGCTTTACAAGCTTTGCCTTCGGTTTGATGAACGGTGTTATTTATCGGAAATAGCTTATCTTTTTCGGTCAGCCATTTCTTTTCTGCTGTGGTGTAATAATCTTGTTCTCGTTTGTAAGCATTTACCCAAATATATCTTTCTGTAATATCATTTTTCAGTTTTTCTATGGCTTCAAAATGTTCTTTTACGCCAACTACACCAATACTGAAATCAATATCCATTGCAATTAGTTTTCTACATTTAGCCAAGAATTTTTCGTAAGAAACTTCTTTGGGATGGTAAGTAATCCATAAGGCGAATTTGTCTTTATTTGCCTTTTCTATCCATTTTATATTACAAGCTAAATTGGTTTGAATGGCAATTTTTTCGACACTTTCCAGATGACTCAAACGCACCATCGCTTCTTGGTAATATTTTCTAATTAAACCTTCACCCCAAGGTGTTAATAGTATACTTAGTTTTTCCTTTCGCTCAGCAACCCAATTTGTGAATTTTTGAAGTGCAATTTTATCTTCCAATAACTCTTCTTTGGTGTTTTTCTTTTTCGCAAAAGGGCAGTAAACACAATCGTAGTTGCAACTATCTAAATAACCTCTATATAATATGTTCCATTTTATTTCCAATCGTATCTATTTATTAGGTTTACTACATTTTCAGAATACAAAGCAGGACCAATTACATCTTCATAAACCATTCCTTTTAAACTCAATCTAAAGATGTTTTTATTGATTTCTGTTAAGAATTTTCTTTCTACTAACTCATTCAACAAATCAAATTCTTCAAAGGCATTTGTCTTAAAATTTTTGGTATAAGTAGCAGTATTAAAAATTCCACCATCTGTTATCGACTTGATTAAAAAACGTCTTTTTTGTTCCTCTTCATTTAAGAAAATACCGTGTTTTATATGTTCAAAATTTTCCTTTTGACTATACTTATCTATAATACTTTTAATTTCTTTTTTGGCAACGGCATAATCTGTACTATAATGAAAATTTGAAGTATATGACCTTGCTCCTGCTCCAACGCCAATCATTCCATCTTGAATGCTATCGTATTCTTCATTATTGGTTTCGAAAGCAGTATTTGCTTTTCGGAAACAACGCATACTTGTTTGCTCATAACCCGAAGCCAACAACTTATCTCTTGCTGCTAAATAAAGTTGTTTTCTATTCGTATTGTCTTCTACGCCTTTTTTTCCTAAACCTGTCAACTGTCTTAAATACAATGGATATAAAAAGATTTCTGTAGGTTGAAAACTGATTGTTTTTTCTACGGAATACATAAAACTTTCTACTGTTTGACCTTTAGCGCCATAAATTAAATCTAAGTTGAATTCAGGAATTTTTGACTGCGCCAATAAGTTGACTGCCTTTTCTGTGTCTTGAATATTTTGCGGCCTTCCCAATGCTTTTACTTCTTCTTCTTTCCAAGATTGAATGCCTAAACTCAGCCTTGTAATGCCAAATTTTTCGACAATATTTATTTTTTCGGCAGAAAGTGTTTTAGGCGAAGCTTCTATAGAACCGTAATATTTTTTAGTATCTACTCCAAAAGCATTCATTCCTTCTAAAAGAAAATTGAGTTCATCTTCTTTCAAGAAAGTGGGTGTTCCACCTCCGATAGCAAAATTCTTAAAACTTAGTTTTGGAAGCACTTTTTTATAAGTTTCCATTTCTCTGCGAATGCTTTCTAAATAAAGTTTTACTCCTTCTTTTGGATTGGCAACGGTAAACAAATTACAAAAACCACAACGCATTTCACAATACGGAATATGCACATAATAAAACAAATTATCTAAATTTTGCTTTGTCCAAATTTCTTGTAAAGATTTGTCTTCCAAAGACCTGTACGCCATTTTATGTGGATACGAATACGTGTAACCTTGGTATAAATCTTCTGTTTCTAAAAGTTCTTTAATCTGCATAATTTTGTTTTAATTCTAAATAAGGTACTCTCATTACCACTTGGTGTCCGTTTCGGTGACCAAAATGTTCGTCTTCGCCAAAAGCTGTTCCGTGATCGCTACAAACAATAATGATTGCTTCTCTTTTTCGTTTTTTTAAAGCATTTTGTAAAATTTCTAATTGAGCATCTACATATTTCAAAGCTTCTTTTTGAGAAGCTAAATCGTCTGCTTTGGTTTTGTCTAAATAAATATTTGTGGGTTGGTGTGTTGCAGAAATATTAATAAATAACATTACAGATTCTTTTGAATCTAAATATTTTTCAGCTGCTTTAAATTGATTTCCTGAAGAAGATTTTTCTGTTACGCTAAAAGAAGGATTCCATTCACTAAATTCAAAAAGCGAAGGAAATACATTGCTAATAGCTGTTTGTTTATTGAAAAACCCAACACCGCCAATGCAAACCGTTTTGTAATTTCTATTTTTAAGCGCTTCAACAATTGTTGCTTCTTTAAAAACAAAAGTTTTTTCGGTAGTAGATTCACTGCCTAAAAATTCTGCGGAGAATAATCTTGGGGTAATTCTCTGTTTTATTTTGGTAGGTAAAAAACCTGAAAAAAATGCGTGATGAGCTGGAAAAGTAAAACTTGCTGGCGTATATCTTTCTTCCCAACCGCTTTTGGGCAACCATTTGGTAAAGTTTGGTAATTTCCCTTCCAAAAATAATTGTTGTGCGGTATCAAATCTTAAAGAATCGAGACTGATAAAAATTAAATCGGCAGTTGGTATGGCGTTTTTTACATTCATTTTTCAGTATAAATATCTACTTTTTTTTACTCACAAAACAATTTGATTGATAAGTGCTTTTTTCTAATTCATATTCGTGCGTTTATTACACTTGATTTGAATGTTTAGAAAAATTTTTTAATCCTTAATTTGTTCAATAAACCAATTAAAATCATCTTGATAAATTGGTGAATTTTGGAAAGGAATCGCTTCACTTTTCCAAAGTATTGTTTGACCAAATAAATTGCCTTCTATTAAAAAATATTCGGCTGTTTTTGTATAAGATAAAACTGATTCTTGCTCATTTTGATTTAATCGCAACTTATCTTTACTCAGCGTCATCCTAAAACTATAAAATTCATCTTCGACCGTTTGAACAATAAAATATGGATCTGAATGAATAAAAAAACGTTTAAAATTGTTATTATTGAGAATTTCATAAGCTCCAAAATGTGGCGGTTTAGTGGCATTATCGCCATTCCAAGTATTTGATTTTAAGTATGGATAAAAGCTTTCTAATACAATAAAAATAATTACTATAGCTTTTACTAATTTCAATTTGCCTGATTTTATATAAACATTGACTTTGAGCTGACTTTGTTTTCCTACAAAAAAATTAAACATACTTTTTAAATACGGTAACAAAATAACGGTACAAACAAATAATAAAAAAATACTTTGAACTTTTACATTGATATCAAAAGCAAAATTGATTAAAACAATATGCGCTAAAACCAACCAAGCCAAGAAACTGCCAAAAACTTTTGTTGGTTTATACCAGAGGCTTATCGCTAGCAAAATTTCTACTATTCCTAAGACACTGTTGTATAATTTAGAGGTTCCAATGGCAGTCCAATATAAAAAATCTTTGGTTAATTGACCAACTGGCATAAAAACAGTATTGGGATGTGGGTCAAAAAACTGGTATTTAAACAATTTGTTGCAACCATAAATTAATAACATCAATGATAAATAATAACTACAATATTTTATTAAAGCGAAAGAAACTTTGCTAGAAATCTTTTTAGGAAATCGGATAAGAGATAAAAAACATGCAATAATTAAAACAATTACAAGGTGTGCATAAAGCAGTATAGAATCTGAAACTAAAAGCCAATCTAAATCAACGTTGAAAAAATACCTTTCTGCGATGCTTTTATACAATAGCTGAATATAATGATGAAAAAAAGTGTTAATTTTGAATAAATTAAATTGAAATGGCATTGTTATTGAGAATATAACAATGAAATAGAGAAATACTTTTTCTCGCATTTTTTTTAAACTAAACACAAATATAAAAGTAATGAAAAATTTATTTATCCTGTTTTTTTTAATGATTGTTTTTTCTACGCAGGCGCAAACAAGATTAATAAATCATAAAAGTCATAGTGGTACCAACAAAACGTTTACACCAAAAACAGTTGGTAATTTTGGTTTATCATATGTAGATGGAGAGCTGGATAAAAAAGAAAATTCAAATTATAAATTAGTGTTTAATAGTATGAATTATAACTCGTACACTTATTACTTATTTTATACAGAACGAAAAGATAACCGATTGAACAATGTTTGCTTAGCAGGAGATAAAATTATTGAAACTGTAGAGATTTCAGTTTCTGATGAAGATTATGAAAAAACGATAAAACGCCTTAAAATAAAACTAAAAAAACTTAGAAAAACGGAAAAAAATGAGCAATAACCTTCTTTTCTAAAGCAAAAATATCTTTGATTATAAAATCTGAATCAAGTTCTATTTTTCTATCAAAAGAAAGCCAAACGGTCTTCCAATTGAGTCTTTTTGCGCCTTCAATATCATTGATTGGATCATCTCCAATCATAACAAATTCTGATTTTTTTAGAAATTGATTTTCTATTATTTGAAAAAATTCTTTAGCTGGTTTTTTCAATTTTAAAGTTTCTGAAATAAATATATTTTTGGGTTTTACAAAATCTAAAATTCCACTTGCTTTCAATTTATTTGTTTGGTTTTGAACACTACCATTTGTAGCAATAACAATTTCGAATTTCAAACTTAAACGTTTGAGCATTTCCAAAACTAAAGTATCTTTTTCTATAAACTGATGTAGTTCGGCAGCACATTTATTGATATAAAAATTTACCTCTTCATTTAGCTTAAACTCTTTAATAAGCCAAGAGTAGAATTCTAGTCTTGAACAATA
>CAKZQD010000140.1 GCA_937139485.1 uncultured Bacteroidota bacterium
AGATACCATCAAAAGCGGCCAGGGCATAGGGCTGGCAGTGGCCGTTGATATTATCAGTAGCTATCAGGGTTCTATAGAGATGGATTCAAGCCCTTTGGGTGGAGCAAAATTTACTTTAACGCTCTAGAATTTAGTCTGCATATTTTTCTGAAAAATCGTTGATCTATTGTGAGCAAGGTCACACTTCTACTTTACCCACTTATGAATTCTTCTTTTTACCGTGTAAATGCTATGATTGGCTTTGTAGTAGAAAAACTAAATATTCACAAGAACACAGAAGAAAATATCAATCTACATTTACAATCAAATACCAAAATAAATACCACTAAAAAAATATCGAGAAGCACTTTCATAAAAGATTTTGAATATCATTATGATTCAGAGCATTTAGATAAACATAATAAAAAATTAAAAATTTATCATTTAATGTTTGATTTTAGTGATAACATAAAAAACTAAACACCTTCCCTCAACAACCGAAAACTCAACCTATGAAACTCAGTAACACCAAACTCTTCAATCGCTTTTCTATGGGCTAAAGTTGGGTAAGCTTTATTTTGTTTCCAGTTATATTCTGGGTGTTTTTTATGCAGTTTATTCATATAATCATCTCTATAGGTTTTTGCCAAAACAGATGCAGCTGCTATAGAAGCAAATTTTGAATCGCCTTTTACTATAGTTTGATGAACGTATTTTTTATGTTGTTTAAATCTATTTCCGTCTATTAAAAGTAATTCTGGTTTTAGTTTCAATTTATCTACCGCTTTTTGCATTGCCAAAATGGAAGCATTCAAAATATTGATTTCGTCTATTTTTTTGGGTTGAATATGAACTACGGCATAAGCCAATGCTTCTTGTTCTATTATTGGTCTTAAAATTTCTCTTTTCTTTTCAGAAATTTGTTTAGAATCATTTAAAAGTGGATGATAAAAATCTTTGGGCAGAATTACCGCAGCAGCGGTTACAGGTCCAGCCAAACAGCCTCTACCAGCTTCATCGCAGCCAGCTTCTATTTTTAATTCATCGAAAAATGCTTTTAATGCCATTTGGTTTTTACTTTTTATTTACACAGCCCAAAGAATTGCACTTACAAGACTTTGCTAAACAAATTTATACAAAAATGTAAGTTTTTTTATTAGAAAAAATATTAAATGTAAACTTATTTAGAGCTAAGTGAAAACATATTTAAATGTTAAAAACTGGAACTTACAAAAAACGCTATAAATAATAAAATAATTAAAATATATGTACAAAGATGAGCTTTATTAGTTTTGTTTAAGTTTTATTAATAAACCATTAATGGCTTAAAATATTTACTTATTACTAAAGATATTTCAGTAAAACTTAGCTTACAATATAGTGAAAGGCTAATGACTATCCGTAAACATACACAAAGTCAAAAAAAAGCGAAGAATGTCTCTCCCTTGAGGGAGATAAGAGGGTAATTTCTTACTATATTCACCCATCTACTTCCCTCAAGGGAAGGACAAGACTCGCAAAATATACTCGATTTATGTTTAGGTAACTTTATAGATAGTCATTGAAAGGCTATACTATGTAACAAATACAAACAGCGCTATTTGTTTCTGATGATTGGCATGAATGGAGAGTGAATTTATACAATATGTATCCTAATAATTTAACCAAAAGGCATTTAAAAGAATTATTTAACAACTGGTTATTCAAAACTTTTAAAACTACAACTTATCTTGTTACAGAACAGCAATATATTTTAGCAGATAGTAATTAGAATGCTTTTACCTAAAAGGATTACTAAATTCTTTGTTTGAAATAAATACAGAATCAGTAAGTGTATGTAAAAAAGCTAAAATATCTGCTTTTTCTTTATCAGTAAGCCGCACACCGCCTTTATGAGCATATTGCATTTTAGAATCGGTGTGTTTAGAACTTTGAACACCTTCGCTATAAAAATCTATAACTTCTTCAAGGCTTTTAAACCTACCATCGTGCATGTATGGAGCAGTTAATGCTATATTTCTTAAAGAAGGAATTTTAAATTTTCCTTTGTTTTTCAAGTTTTGTGTCGTCTCGTACAATCCTAAATCTTTCAAATTCAATTCGTTATCTAATCCATTATTTGCAAATTTAGCATTTGTACCTAATGCATGTGCATCGGTAATGTGGCATTGAAGACAATCTGCCATAGACTGGTCGTTTACAAGTACAAAACCATTTAATTCTTCATTAGAAAATGCTCTTTCCCTTTTTATTACTTTGTCATATTTAGAATTATTAGAAACTAATGTTCTTTCAAACTGACCAATTGCTTTTGTAATTAAAATACTGTCTATTGTAACATCTCCAAAAACTTGTTTAAATTTTTCTTTGTAAAAAGAATTGGAATTTATTCTTTTTTCTGCTTCTAACCAGTTCAAATTCATTTCATTATGTGCCGTTACTGGTATTAAAGCCTGGTTTTCAATACTTGCAGACCTTCCGTCCCAAAAAAAGCTAGAATACCATTCAAGATTAAAAAGGGGTAAGGTGTTTCTGTTCATTTCTGTGTCGTTTATGCCTATACTGAATTTTTTATTATCTGCAAATGCAAATTTTTGTTTATGACAACTAGCACAAGAAATACTATAATCTTTACTTAATATAGAGTCGTAAAATAAATATCTACCAAGTAAAGCACCTTCTTTTGAAACAGGATTTAAATCGTTACTTATTTTTTTGGGAAATCTAAATAAATCATCAAAAAGATATGGAGTTGATTTATTTAGTTTTTGAAACCCAAGAAAACAAAATACCAATAGAATAATAAAACTTAATTTTTTAGTAAACACACTTTATCTTGAAATATTAAACTTTAAAGTTTCGGATTTTATATTTGTTTTAACTTTTAAAAAGTATGTTCCTGTAGGAAATTTACTTGTTTCTATATAAAATTTTATTGGTACAACTTTCCATTCTTCTACCGTTTTTCCATGAATATCTATTAGTTGCATACTTTCTATAAACTGCAGTTCATCTGCTCGCTTTACATTTATAAATAATTTATCATTTGTAGGATTTGGGTAAATGTCTAAATAATTTTCTTGATCTACTTTTTTTAAAGTATGATAAATAGTAGACTGAACCATAATATTATCTATCATCCAACCTTCTTTTTGGTTATTTACACCATCAGATATAGAAGTAAATCTAAAATCTAAGGATTGATGTTGTTGCAGCCAAGCTACATCATAACAAATCCAAACATTTCGCCAAGTGCTATCTGTTCCTGTAAATATATATTCTCCATTGTGAAGTGTATCAAGGTTTTGTTCGTCAAAGCCATAAAAATTATAATTAAAAGGACTGTTTAAAACATTTTCCCAGGTATTTTTACCATCTACAGAAAACTGAATCATTCCACCATCAAACAAAGTATCATAGTCTAATTTTTGTTGCCAATGTATAGCAAATGCTTCTAAAAAAGTAGTAACTATATAATCATAATTTATATGAATTTCAAAACTAGAAGTATCATTATTTGGATAGTAATTCAAGGCGTCAGTAACTAAAACATTAGGAAAAGTAGCAGCCGTATCAAAAATTATTTTTTGTGGAGCACCAATTTGCCAAATATTATTTGTGTCTGTTCCAAAATCTATTTGAACAGAATTCGAAGCAGCAGTATCGGCACCATCAAAATATTGATAATACTCTTGAGCATTTAAAAAAAATGGTGTAAATAAAAATAAAAGGATAATTTTTTTCATAAGCTGGAAGTTTAGACTTTTCGAATATAATAAAAAAAACAGGTTTTAACAGTTTTTTACATTTATATGAGTTAAAAATGACAAATATCTGACAATCTTCTAGCTAAAAACTTTCAAACCTTCAGAGCAGTTTTTACAAATATCAATCGCTTTTCGGTCTTTTAAAATCTGAGACCTAAACTTATCGTATTTTTTATTCGACCAAATTTCATCTAAACTCGTATCGTTCAAATTTCCCATACTGTAATCGGCATCTTTGTCGAAACAACAAGGCGTTACTTGTCCGTCCCAAGTTACTACATTACTATGCCAGAGTTTCCAGCATTGGTTTTTCATCTTGTTTTTTATGGCGTATGTACCATCATCTTGTTTTTTATATCGGCTAAATTCTTCTATGGTTGGAATTAAATCTGAACCATTTTCGTAATCGTAAATTTGCGCCGTTTTTAAAGCTACTTCGTCTACTCCAAGTTGTTTTCCAAGCTCTTTTACTTCATCTATTTGGTGTTCATTTGGTTTTACCACCAAAAACTGCATAATAATATGTGGAGTTTTTGATTTCGCCTCCTTTTTTGCATTCACCAAATTAGAAATTCCTTTTTTTACCTTTTCTAACTTGCCATTTTTTCGGTATTGCTCATAAATCTCTTGCGTAGTTCCATCTACAGATACCAAAATTCTATCCAAACCACTTGCTACGGTTTCTTTGGCTTTTCTTTCGGTCAAAAAATGTGCGTTGGTAGAAGTTACGGTATAAATTTTTCTTTTTTTAGCTTTCTGAACCATTTCCAAAAACTTTGGGTGCAAATAAGGTTCACCTTGAAAGTAAAAATATAAATACAACAAATTATCTGCCGTTTCATTCAAAAATTTATCAAAAAAAGCGACATCTATTTTACCTGTAGGTCTAGAAAAAGACTTTAAACCAGAAGGACATTCCGGGCAACCCAAATTACATTCAGTAGTTGGTTCTATTGAAACATTAAAAGGTTTACCCCATTGAACAGGTTTCTTTAAAAAACTAGATAAATGAAAAGAAGCATAAACTTTTATAGCATTCCAAACACGCTTGGTGTTTAGCTTGGTAATAAAGTTTATGGAATCAGTTAGTTTCATTGATTGGCAAAGCTAAGTGTATTTTTTGTAATTGCAGTAATACATAAGTGCTCGCCATTGCTACAATGAAGAAAAAAGCAATTTGTTCATTATTTTTCTGAAGATAGTTAAAAAACAATTCTCTTCTTTTGAAATAGATTACTACAAACTATTAGTTTTTTTTGCAATAACAATCAAAAACAAAAAAATTTGAGCTTTGCGTGCCACCATAACAAACTTCATTTCAAAAAATGCGAGAAATTTTAACTGATTATCAATTACTTATGAATGTTGGCTATAAAAAACAAGTCAATACTATTGTACAATAAAAAAGATAGATTTACATTTGCACTCCGTTTAGAAATACTTATACGGAATATCGAATATTCGATAAAATAATTGAAGAAAATTTTTAAAAGTGAATACATTAAGTTACAAAACAAAATTTGCTAATAAAACCAACCACACAAAGGAATGGTTTATAGTAGATGCTGAAGGAAAAACCTTAGGTAGATTAGCTACGGCTATAGCAACAGTTTTAAGAGGAAAACACAAACCAACATACACTCCGCATGATGATGCAGGAGATTATGTTATTGTTTTAAACTCTGACAAAATTAAATTAACTGGAAACAAATGGAATGCTAAGAAATACATTACGTTTTCTGGTTACCCAGGTGGTCAAAGAACAATAGTTGCAAAGGATTTAAATAAGAAAAAATCTTTCGCATTGGTAGAAAGTGCTGTAAGAGGTATGTTACCAAAAAATATTTTAGGAAGACAAATGATTAAAAAAATGTTTGTTTATGATGGAACAGAGCATCCACACCAAGCACAAAAACCTCAAACATTAAACATAAAGTAATATGGAAAAGAATGTAGCAGTAGGAAGGAGAAAAGCTTCAATAGCAAGAGCCTTCATAAGCAAAGGAAAAGGTAAAATTACCATCAACGGAAAAGATTACAAAGATTATTTTTCTGTAGATTTTTTACAAAACAAAGTAATGGAAGCGTCTAAGTTTACAGAGACTGAAGGTCAGTTTGACTTTAATGTAAATGTAAATGGTGGAGGAATTAAAGGTCAAGCAGAAGCTATAAGAATGGCAATGTCTAGAGCTTTACTTTTAGTAGACGAAGAGTACAGAACGCAATTGAAACCACACGGTGTTTTAACAAGAGATGCAAGAGTTGTAGAACGTAAAAAACCAGGTTACAAGAAAGCACGTAAGAAAGAACAATTTAGTAAACGTTAGAATGATAAAAAGATTAGTAAAATCATATTTATCTGGTTTTATTAAATTCATTTGGAATAATTAATAGCAATATGAAAAAATTAGATCATAAAGAATTATTAGATGCAGGAGTACACTTTGGACACTTAAAAAGTAAGTGGAATCCAAAAATGCTTCAATACATCTTCATGGAGAAGAAAGGTATACATTTAATAGACTTAAATAAAACAATTATTAAAGCAGAAGAAGCAGCTTCAGCTTTAAAGCAAATAGCTAAATCGGGAAGAAAAATTCTTTTTGTAGCAACAAAAAAACAAGCCAAAGAACAAGTAAAAGAAATGGCAGAAAGCGTAAACATGCCTTTCGTAACAGAAAGATGGTTAGGTGGAATGTTAACAAACTTTGCTACTATAAAAAAGTCTATTAAAAAAATGCAAACTATTGATAAGATATTGGATGACAAAACCAATACAAGTCTTACCAAAAAAGAGCGTTTAATGATGGAAAGACAAAAAACTAAATTGAACAATGTTCTTGGAGGTATGTCTAACTTAAATAGAATTCCTGCAGCTGTATTTATAGTAGATATTATGCACGAACACATTGCAGTAACAGAATCTAAGAAATTAGGTGTTAGAACATTTGGAATGGTAGACACCAATTCAAACCCTAACTCTATCGATTTCCCAATTCCTGCAAATGATGATGCTTCTAAGTCTATAAACATTATTACTGAATATGTTGTTGGAGCAATAAAAGAAGGATTAGCAGAAAAAGAATCTAAGACCAAAACTGATAAAGCAGTAGCGGAAAAAGGAGATAAATAATCGAATAGTTATAAGGCGATTATTCGCTCACACCAAAAATATAAAGGTCGGGCAAATAGTCTGACCTTTTTACTTTAAAAAATAAACAAATAATAAAATGGCAATAACTGCAAAACAAGTAAATGAATTAAGACAAAAAACTGGTGCTGGTTTAATGGATTGTAAAAAAGCATTGGTAGCTTCTGAAGGAGATATGGAAGGAGCAATTGACTTTTTAAGAAAAAAAGGTCAAAAAATAGCAGAAAAAAGAGGTGGTAGAGATGCTACTGAAGGTGCTGTAATAGCAATGACTTCTGATGACAACAAAACAGGAGTAGTTGTAAAAGTAAGTTGTGAAACAGATTTCGTATCTCAAAACGCTGAATTTGTTGGCTTTGCTAAAGCAATAGCTAAAATAGCATTAGACAATAAAGCTAAAACAGCCGAAGAGTTAATGACAATGGATATGGACGGAGAAACTGTTCAAACAAGAATAACTGAAAAAGTAGGTACTATTGGAGAAAATATTTCTGTGGCAGCTTATGAGTTTATGACAGATGCAAATTTGGTTTCTTACATACACGCAGGAAATAAAATTGGAGTTTTGGTTTCTGTAAATGATTCTGAAAATGGAGATTTTGACCAACACGTAGATTTCTTTAAAGGTGTAGCAATGCACATTGCAGCTATGAATCCTAAAATTTTAAGTTACGAAGAATTTGATGCAGAATTTATTGCAAAAGAAACGGAAGCATTTGCTGAACAAATTAGAGTTGAAAATGAAGAAAGAGTTCGTTTAGGAAAGCATTTAAAAAATGTACCTGAATTTGTAAGTAAATCTCAATTGACTCCAGAAGTATTAGCTAAAGTTGAAGAAAGAATTAAAGCAGATCTTATTGCAGAAGGAAAACCAGAAGCAATTTTAGATAGAATTGTTCCTGGAAAACTAGAGCGTTTCGTTGCTGATAATACTTTATTAGATCAAGAACATTGCTTATTAGACCAGTTTTTTGCTTTAGACGACAGTAAAACCGTTGGTAATGCAATAAAAGATTACAATAGCAATTTATCTATAGATACTTTTAAGAGAGTAACATTAGGTTAATTATAAAATAAAATTTTAAAAAAAGGGAACAAAATGTTCCCTTTTTTTATGTTTATTAATAAAACATAGTTTAAATTTATTGTCGAAAATAAGATTACATGAAATACAAAAGAATACTACTAAAATTGAGTGGTGAGGCATTGCTAGGTGAAAAAGATTTTGGTATAGACCCAAAGCAAATAGAACAATATGCTAGAGATGTAAAAGCTATAGTAGATAAAGGTATAGAAGTTGCTATTGTAATTGGAGCTGGTAATATTTTTAGAGGAATTCAAGCAGAAGAAACAGGTATAGACAGAGCTTCGGGAGACTATATGGGAATGCTTGGAACGGTAATGAATGGTGTAGCCTTGCAAAGTGGTTTTGAAAATGTAGGAATAAACACACGTTTAGTTTCTGCTATAGAAATGAAAGAAATTGCAGAGTCTTACATAAGAAGAAGAGCAATACGACATTTAGAAAAAGGAAGAGTAGTAATATTTGTAGCTGGAACAGGAAGTCCATATTTTACTACAGATTCTGCTGCTGCGTTAAGAGCATCAGAAATTGGAGCAGATTTACTTTTAAAAGGTACAAGAGTAAACGGTATATATACCGCAGACCCTGAAAAAGATAAAACGGCAACTAAATTTGAAGATATTAGTTTTGAAGATGTAATAGCAAAACGTTTACCAGTAATGGACATGACGGCTTTTACCATGTGCCAAGAAAACAACATGCCAATTATTGTTTTTAATATGAATGAAGAAGGTAGTTTACAAAAATTAATTGCAGGAGAAAAAATTGGTACATTAGTTGCGAATTAATTTATAAATCAAAAAATTAAAATTATGGAAGATGAAATTCAAATGATGGTTGATGAAATGAATAGCGCAATGGACAAAGCTATTGAACATTTACAAAAAGAACTTCTAAAAATTAGAGCAGGAAAAGCAAGCCCGGCAATGCTGAGTGGTGTAACTGTTTTAGCCTATGGTATGAATACGCCATTAAACCAAGTAGCAAACGTTACAGTTCCAGATGCTAGAACTTTAGCTATTCAGCCTTTTGACAAATCTATAATTCAAGAAATTGAAAAAGGGATTTTACAATCTAATATAGGTTTAACTCCACAAAACGATGGTGAATTTATTCGTTTAAATATTCCACCATTAACAGAAGAAAGAAGAAAAAATTTGGTAAAACAAGCCAACGGAGAATCTGAACACGCTAAAATTTCTTTAAGAGCAGCAAGAAAAGATGCCATGGATTATACCAAAGGTTTAGCAAAAGATGGTCTTTCTGAAGATAGAGAAAAAGATTTAGAAGCTTTAATTCAAGATACTACAAACACTTACAGTAAAAAAGTAGATGATACTTTGAAAGCTAAGGAAGTTGAAATAATGGCTATTTAATACGCTATGAAAACATTTTCTACCGAAAAAGAACTGCAAGCAATAAGCGCAAAATTACTTAAAGAAGGCAAAACAATAGGTTTTGTCCCTACAATGGGTGCTTTACATAGTGGTCATATTTCTTTAATAGAAGCAGCAAATGAAGCTTGTGATTTTTCTGTATGTAGCATTTTTGTAAATCCTACGCAGTTCGATAAACAAGTAGACTTAGACAAATATCCAATTACAATAGAAGCCGATAAAAAGCTTTTAGAAGCAGCAAATTGTGATTTTTTATTGCTTCCTTCTGTTGCAGAAGTTTATCCAAATGGAAAAGATAATTACACCGCACCAGACATTGGTAAAATAGTTGGTATTTTAGAAGGCAAACACAGAATAGGTCATTTTGAAGGCGTAATGCAAGTTGTAGAACGTTTATTGAGAATGACTTTAGCTACAGATCTTTTTATGGGTTTAAAAGATTACCAGCAATATTTGGTTTGTAGTAAAATGACTAAAGTAGTTGGTTTAGACCATGTAAAAGTGCACGGAATGCCAATAGTACGTGAAAAAAGTGGATTGGCAAAAAGTTCTAGAAATGTACGACTAAGCAAAAATGGTAAGGAATTAGCTTTAAATATTAGTAAAAGACTAAAGAAGACAAGAGTACTTAACTACAAAAACAATATTAAAAGGCTTGAGAAAAAAGCTGAAGAATTTTTTGAAAAATTCCCAGAAATAGAGCTAGAATACTTTGAAGTGGTTGATAAAAATACTTTAATGAAACCAACAGGTAAAGACAAAAAAGAAAATCTTATTGCTCTATGTGCTGCCTGGATAGATGGTGTTCGCTTGATAGATAATATGGTTTTGAGTTAGATTTTTATATTCAAATACTTTACTGAATAAACCAAGGAGATCTTTTTGACTAGTCAAAAAGATCTCCTTGGTTTAAAATCTGTTAAAAAAACACTTTTCGATTTCTTTATACAAGAAAGAATGAATAGTTGCCGTTTT
>CAKZQD010000141.1 GCA_937139485.1 uncultured Bacteroidota bacterium
CATATATAATAAGTAAATGTATCGTTTCCTATAAAATTAACATCTGGTATGTAAACCATTTCATTTAAAGCATTTATAGTAACTGTTCCATTTGTTGGTGAAGTTTCTAAAAGAGGTGCATAAGTTCCCATGTCACAAAATAAATCATTATTTAAGACTGGCACAGTAGCAGTATCTGCAATAAAAATAGTGTCAAAATCTGACGCTAATAATGGAGGGAAGTCTGCCAATTCAATAGTGTCTATGTGTAAATTATCTATAATTAACTTAGAACCATGAATACCAGTATTGGCGTCACTAATTTCAAATTCATTATTTATTATTTGTAATGCTAAATTACTTGAAGAAATAACAGTCACTATTGTGTCAGGTGTTTCACAGTTTATATGAGAATAATCTAAAGTAAAAGGTGTCCAAGAAGAAGCATTTCCTAATCTTTGAATTACGTGACCTATAAGTTCACCATCTTTTTTTAAGCCACTTATAATAATACAAGAATCTTGTTCGCCATTAAAAGCACCATCATATATATAATGACCAGAAATCGATTTTGGTATAAAGTCTATAGCTTCGCCAACTCCAGGATATTTAAAAGGATTTAAAGCATTTAAGCCAGAACCACCAATTATTTCTTCAACTAATGTTTCTGCGTCTAAGTCAAAACTTCCATTTACTATTAAGCCAGGCGCAACATTTGAAATGGTAGTATCTGTACCTGTACAAGGAGCAGGAGGAAATAATATTTGATATTTTGCCGTTATAGAAATATCTTTAGATTCAATTTGTAATGCTTTTGTTCCATCTATTGCCATATTGGTATCTTTAACTAATACCTCATTGCCAAATTTACTTCCTGTAGTAAGTTGATTTGTTGAAGACCAGTTTTCCAATTCTTCATAATTGAAATTATCGCATAAGTTGTAGTAAACTACAGTGGCAAAAACACCACTAACATTAATTGTTTTTGATAGTAAAGGGTTTTCCCAGTTCTCAAAACTAGGATTTCCTAATTGAGCATAGTTCAAAGAATATGCTAAAATAAATGTAAATAAAGTAATTGTTTTTTTCATAGTTTATTGTTTTTTTATACTGTAAAGTTAGTTATTTTATTTTTATTCTACTATTAATCCTCTTACACCCATATCTACAACTGTTTCGCCATCGCCTGGTTCGTAAATTCCATTGTCATTTGCATCTACCCATTCAAAACTGTTGTTGATACTTATTTTTACAGTTATGGTAATATCTTCTGTTTCTTCGCCTGTAATTTTTAAAGGTGTTTTAAATGCGCCAGTTACCAAACAAGAGTTTAGTGGTATAGGAGAAGTATCGGCTAAAATATTTGGTACAGTTGTTCCTGCGGCTTGTCCAGTTTCTTTAAAATTCCCAGCAGGTGTGTTTGTTTCTACTGCCCAGTAACCTTGTTTTTTATTTCCGTTTACTACAAAACTTTCTTCATTTAAAGTATGAGATTTTATGTAAGTATTAAAACCTATAAAAGAAGCAAGCCTAGAATTTAAATCATAAGTTCCAGAACTATGGTTAACTCTTACAGCAATATCATATTCTTGGTATGCCAATGAATTTCTTAAATAAGTATATGTTCCTGGTGTTATTTCGTTTAAAGGTATTTCTGCCAGAATACTTCCTTCCTCTAGCAATACTTCTTTTTCAAAGTCTATAGCTTTTGTACCGCCAGCAGTAGTTTCTGCACCAGTATATAAAATAGAACCTTCGTTTGGTAAAACATAAGGCGTATTTATAAGCTCTAAAGAATGAACACCTAGTTTTCTAAAAATTGGTGTTTGCGCTGCATTTCCAGCAGCTATTGTTGCTGGTTCTCCAAAATTATCTAGCCTTTCTTGATTTTTATCAAAAGAATATTTTACAATTAATTTTGGTGTATTGTTTTCTTTATTACAAGCCGAAAAGCCAAAAATAAAAATAGCTATTGTAAGATGATAAATTATTGATTTCATAGTCGTTTTTTTGTAAAATTAACTTTTTTCATTTTAAAAGGTATTGTACCTTTGTACTTTAATTAAATATTAAACGAAAAAAAACATAAAAATATGGGATTAGTAGGAAAAAAAGCACCAGAATTTAATGCAGGAGCAGTAATTAATGGAGGAGAAATCGTAGAAAAATTTTCTCTTGAGCAATACAAAGGAAAGAAAGTAGTATTATTTTTCTATCCATTAGATTTTACTTTTGTTTGTCCAACAGAATTATTGGCTTTTCAAGAAAAACTAGCAGAATTTGAAGCTAGAAATACTGTAGTAGTAGGCTGTTCAGTAGATTCTGAGCACACGCACTGGGCATGGTTAAATACAGAAAAAAAGAATGGTGGTATTCAAGGAGTAAAATATCCATTAATTGCAGATTTATCTAAATCTGTAGCTATGAATTATGGTGTTTTGGCAGGAGAATACGATTGGGACAATGAAGGAGATTGGAAATTTTCTGGAGCACCTGTTGCATACAGAGCAACTTTTTTAATTGACGAAGAAGGAATAGTTCAGCACGAATCTATAAACAACTTAGGTTTAGGTAGAAACGTAGACGAAACTTTAAGACTAGTAGATGCTTTAACACACTTGCAAGAGCACGGAGAAGTTTGCCCAGCAAACTGGAATAAAGGCGATACAGCAATGAATGCAACACACGATGGTGTAGCAGATTATTTATCTAAGCACTAAGAAAAAAACATTAAATTTGTAAGCCTCAGCTATTAATATAGTTGAGGCTTTTTTTATGTAAAATATATTCTTTTGAAAAAACATCAAAAACACAGTAAACTCATCAAGAGAAATTTTGGAAACTATGGTCCCAATGAAATAGCTATTTTAGGAACTAGTTGTGCAGTAATTTCAGACTTAGTAAAAGAAGTTTCAAAGCCTTTAAGTGTAAAAAATAAAATAGCATACTTAGATGCTTCCCACAAAGAAAATCCTGAAAGTCTAAAATTTGATTGGTTTACTTACCATCATTTAGGAAATTTAGAACTAGAAGCAAAATCAAGCTTAAACACTTATCGTGCTAAAAATCAACTGGCTTCTTACGATCTTACTTTTATCAATGGAAATCATTTTCAAGGAGCTAAGCAAATTATATTTCTAGATAAAAACAAAGAAAATGCTATAATAAAAAGAATAGATGAAATACAAGATGTTCTTGCATTTATACAAAAAGATGAAATAGAAATATTTGATGTACTTAAAAGCAAATTTCCCAATTATAAAGAAATACCAAGCTTTAAACTAACAGAATTAGTAAAGTTGCAAGATTTAGTGTCTGTTTTTTTGAAAGAAAATTTACCACCCCTAAACGGATTAATTTTAGCCGGAGGCGAAAGTACCAGAATGGGACAAGACAAAGCAAGCTTGAAGTATTATGGCAAAGAACACAGCTTGTATATATTAGACATGTTAAAACCTTATGTAGAAAATAATTTCTTATCGAAAAAGGAAAACAAAGAAAAAGCACCAAACATCATAGCAGACCAATTTTTTAATTTAGGACCATTTGGAGCTATTTGCTCAGCCTTTATGCACAACCCAAATAAAGCCTACTTAGTATTTGCCACAGACTTGCCTTATATAAATAAAGCACTCATAGAAAAAATAATAACACAAAGAGATCCTTCAAAACTAGCTACAGCAGTAAAAGGAAAAAAAGCCAAATTTCCAGAACCATTAATTTGTATTTGGGAACCCAAAGCTTATCCAGTATTGCTACAGTATTTGAGTCAAGGTATTTCATGTCCAAGAAAAATACTCATAAACGAAGACATAAAAATACTAGAAGTAGATGACAAATACATAACCAATGTAAATAACAATATAGAATATCAAGCCGTTTTAAAAGCATTGAAATGAAAAAGTTTATACTATATATGCTATGTATGTTTTTTAGCTTTCCGCTATATGCACAAAACGACTTTAAAAACCTAGATACCGAAACCATAGATTTAATAATAGATTTTGGTAAAACCTATCTGGGTAGAACTTATGTTTATGGTGGCTGTAATTCAAGCCAAGGTTTCGACTGTTCAGGATTTATACATTATATATTTAAAATGGGTGGTTTTGAACTACCTAGAAGCAGCGCAGAAATTCATAAAATAGGAGCTAAGGTAGATTTAGCACAGTTAAAAAAGGGCGACTTGCTATTTTTTAATACCTCAAACAGAGCTGCAATAAGTCATGTGGGTATTGTTTCAAAAATAGATACTGACCAAATTGTGATGCTTCACGTTTCTTCTTCAAAAGGAGTACAAGAAATCGATATACTAAAATCTGACTATTGGTATGCTCGATTTATCAAAGCACAATCTTTATAAATAGGCATTCACAGACTGTACTTTTTATTGTCTTGTTAACATTTTTTATTTAAAAAAGTAATTTTTTCTTGTTTTTTAAGATAATTGCTATATTTTTACAGACGTATATTATTTAACAAAAAAAATTATTATGAAAAAATTATTACAATTATTTTTAACGTGCTTTGCCTTTATGTATTGGCAGGATGCAAATGCGACCACATGTGCTGGTGCACAAGCTGGCGTTTTAGGCTCTAATACTTTAGTCTGTAGCGGTACAAACGATATTTCTGGTATATCAGGTTGTGGTAGTACAAATTACCAAGGTGGAGATGAAGCTTTAATAACTTACACTCCGCTTGTAACTGGTACAATGACCTTAGATTACGTAGGTATTACTTGGACAGGTATATTTGTATGGGACGACTGTCCAACTACAGGTAACTGTGTTGGTATACCTGTTACAAGTACTGCTGATAATAAATCAATGTCAGTTCCTGTAACGGCAGGTGTAACTTACTATATTATGGTAGATACATATCCAACTCCAAACGCTCCTTGTCCTGGTACTTTAGACATTACGGTAGTTCCAACTCCTACATGTGCTGAGCCAACTGGTGCTAGTTCAGAAACATTGTCTTTTACAGAAGTAAATTTAGATTGGACTACAGGTGGTGCTACAGATTGGATCGTTGAGTATGGCCCAGCTGGTTTTACACAAGGTGCCGGAACAACAGAAGTTTTAACAGGAAATGATTCTTTAAATATTACTGGCTTAACAGCAAATACTTATGTTATTAGTATTGAGACAACAGCTAATTGTGAGAGTAATAATATTTCAGTAACATTAAATGATCCAGCAACACCAAATGCACCGATAGTTAGCAATAACAGTCCTGTATGTGTTGGAGATGATGTTCAGTTAACAGCAAGTAGTGTAGCAGGAGGAAGTTACTTATGGACAGGAGCAGGAATATCATCACCAGATGATACATTGCAAAATCCTTTATTAACAATGGTTCTGTTAGTTTTAACCTTTGTTTTATTCTGTCAGGTACTTTGAATTCAAGTCTTAATAAATTCTCTTTTACTTCCGATTCTTTACCTTTATCATATATTATTAATGACTTTGATTTTATTAATTTTTC
>CAKZQD010000142.1 GCA_937139485.1 uncultured Bacteroidota bacterium
TACAAATGGTTTTAGCTCTTTGTAAATAGGAGCCGTTATGTTATAATAGCCCTTGAAATTATTTCTCGTAATGCGTATTGGTTTTTCATCTAGGTTTAGGTTGTCGAAATATTTCATTCCGTATTTAGGCGATAAAATACCAAAATAAGTGTCGTATTCTATTACTACTTCTTCTGGTTCTATAAAATTATCATTAAATTCTAAAGTGCGCTCTTTGTTTAAAAAATAAATATCTTTTACGTTTTTTACGCTTACAGAATCAATATTCTTATAGTTTTTAAAATTAAAATTGCTAAAGCCAACAGCTTTTTTAATATAGAAAAAATCTTTGTCTTTTTCTATTTTAAGACCAAATATGCTCACATTGCCACATACACTCAAACCTTTTGTTTTGGTTTCAGGCTCGGTTTTTAATCGGTTGAAATCTGCATCATAATAAACTATTTCAGTATTGTGGTTCAGTACTTGAAAACCATTATTAGCTGGTGCTATAAATTTAATGTTTTGCAATAAAATGTCTCCGTTTTCATTGCTTACAGTTAGTTTATTGTCTTTTTTGTTTATGATATAATGGTTTCCAAAAAGGAAAATAGTCCAAGTGTTTTTTACAACAATAGACTGCTCGTATTCTTTTATTGTTTTTGAATCTATTTCTCTGGGTAGTTTTATGTAGATTTTTGCTTTAGCATAAAGTTCTTTTTCGCTCCAAAAAAAATGATCTTTTACATAAGAAATCATTTCAATAGATTCCGTTTGTATTTCCTTATTTTTTAGCTCATCATAAAGGTGTATTTTTCCTCCCGAATCTCCAAATTTGGCAAATGGAAACTTGAAGTTGAAATATTTATTCTTAGAAGCGTATATACTATACTGCCCATCTGGACTATAACTTCTGTAATATTCGCCTTCGGTAACTGTTCCGAGCCAGTAAAGAACTATTAGTCCAAAAACGATCATTCCAATTAAAATTTTATAAATTAGTTTCATTATTTTAGGTCTTTCAAATCTATTAATACACCAAACAATACAACATTGGTTTCGTTTAAGTTTCCATTGAGTACTCTTACTAAATATTCGCCTTTTTTGAGTTTTGCTTTGTAGTTGGTGTGCAATTCACTTTCGGTATCTACATATTCATCTAAAGTTCTAAAAGTATTGTTGTCTATTATAGAAAACTGAAAATTTTGTCCTGTAACTTTAGAATCTATTTTTATAGAAACCTCCGTTTCATTTTTTAATGACAATAAAATAAAAGTTGCTTTACCAAAATAGCCTTTAGCATAAGTATATGAGCCACCAAGTTCACCTGCAGCTACTGCGTTTTGAGCAAAGCCAGATTGGTAAAAGTGTATGTCTTGTAATTCTCCCTTGGCATTATTTCTTTGGCAATGTACTAAACCGCCAAGATATTTGAAACGTAAAATAGGTTCTTCTTCTTTTAAATTTATAGCATATTCTATTTCGGTAGCATACCAATTGTCGTAGCAATCTACATTCTCATTTTTTTTGTAATGCGCTTTATATTTTAAGTGTATTTTGTTTGCTGAAATTTTATTTGGGGAAATACTTTCTATAATATCTGCCCGATCTTTTTTTTGTAATTCGGCTTTTAGTTCTGTTGGCGAAAAGGCTTGGTAAGTATAAAAGTGAGTTAGAAAACTTCCATTTTTCTTAAATACTAAATTTTTGATTCCATCATTTTTTTTGATTCCAAAATGAATAAAATTTCCTTTACTTACTTTATATATCGGTTTTAATTTACTTATAGCACTTGGGCAAGTAGCACATTCTTCTTCATAAATTTCTAAAGCGGAAGCTTCTTTTAGCCATTTTTTTAAGGTAGAAAGTTGGTTTGTGTTTAAATAATCTCCTAAACTATTTTTAGTTTCATCATTATCTGTAAAGCTGCTGTGCAGAAAATTTACTTGGTTTAAAATTTTAAAAACTTGTGATTCTTCAGTAGGAATTTGAGTGGTTTTACAAGATAAAAATATTAAAGTTAAAAATAGTAAGTTGATTTTAGAATTCATTTTAAAGTTAAATTTGTTGTTATATTAAAACAATTCGTTAGTAAACGGTTTAAAGTTTTTAAGTTGAGGTAGCGGTCTTATTTTTTCTTTTTTCTTTATGTTTAAAGTAATTTCATCTGTATTGAGTATTTCAGATATTTTGGAATACTTTCCTGTTACTAAGTTGAAATCTGTTTCGGTGATGTTTTTACCGTCCCATTGTACATAGCTAAAGTTTATGAGTTCAAAATTTCCATTTTTATATTTAAAATCATAAAGAGAATTTCCATTAATGAAAAAATATAAAATCAACTTGCCTTCTTCTATAAATAAATCAGGAATATTACTTTCGTTTACTTCTCCATTTAATCTTTTAGGATACATAGCTTCAATGGTTTCTGTTGATGAAAAAACACGCTTAAGATTTTTGTTTTCTTCAGCAAAAAATATTTCTAACTTTAAAGGTCTGTTCTCGTCTGTGGTGTCCATAGAAATTGTGGCATAATCTGTTCGTCCGTCATTGTTCAAATCTCCTATGGCATCTCTTATAAGATAGGTAAATTTTTCTGGTGATGCTATGATTTGCGTGTAGGTGTTTAAGAAACAAAAAAGCAATAAGCAGAGTAAAGTTGTTTTTTTCATCTTGTTTTATTGTATTATTTTTTTGATAATAAATTCGTCAAATAGTTTTTGTTCTTCTTGATATTCTGTAGGCATATCTTTTATTTTCCAATCTCTCATTCCTCTTGGAGAATAGAAATAAGATTTCCAAATGGGTTTATGTTTTATAAATAAGCGTTTTTCTCCAAACTCATCATCTTCATACATTCCTATCCAAAATTTTGCAACTAAAAAGATATAAAATAGTAGCAGTATAATTTTAAGTTTTTTCATTGGTTGAGAGTTTTTCACAAAGTCAGATTAATATCTTATTTATATTTTTCAAAGTCTATGTCTTCTTTATTGCATAGAATGTAGTTTTTTCTATTGTCTATAGATATTTTAACGAGCCTGTTTTCAGCATCTAACCAATAAGTAGAGCCTACAATTCCTTCGCCTGTATTCGTTATTTTTTTTGCAAGTACTTCTTTATTATTTATTAGAATTCTTTCATCTGCTACGTATTCTAAATAGCGATTTTCTTCATAGTTTAATTCTGAAATTTCTATGGAATTAAATTCAAGAATGATTCCTTTTTTTGAATAATCTAAAGTTGTGAGTACATAAAACAAATTCCAATCTGCTATAGTAGCTTGTTTTGTTTTGAATTCTTTATCTCCATCTACTTTCCAACTCAAAAATTCTTCTGTGCTGTCTACCGTTCCTGAAATTGTAAACTCGTCTGGGTTTGGTAAATCGTCTGTAGTTCCTTTTATAAAAAATGATTTTACTGTTAAAAAGCTGTCTTTACTGTTGATTAACTTAGCGTCATAATAAAGTAAATCTTTTTCGATTTTAAATTTAAAATTTAAACTGGTGTTTATAGAAATAGAATCTTCTTGAATAGCGTAGTGAAAATATCCACTAAATCTTTCATTTCCAATTTTATACCAACTTTCAGTTTGGTTTTGAGCAAAAGTGCTTAAACTCATTAATAATGTAAATAAAGTTATAATGTTTTTCATAGTGGTTATTTATATTTAGTAGAGAAATTTTATTTATTTCCTTCATTAACAAAGTTAAACTCAAAAAACGCTACAAAAAAATACAATGTTAACTAAAAACACAATCTGAAGTCGATATTATATTTTTAAACAGCTGACTAATAATAGTTTAATTTAAAAATAAGCACATTTTGAATTCTCATCTTGAAATACTGTTTATTATAGATGAAAACAAATTTGAGCTATGAAAACCAAAATTTGGCCTGATTTATCATTCTAAAATGAGTTGTTTTTCAAAGGTTTTTCTTGCACATTTGATATATTGAAATTTGTATTGTTCAATAGCTTACAGTTTTTAAATTCAATTCTACTGGTATATAAGTTTACAAATGGAGCCTTGTGAATACTGGTGTTATTTGTGATGCTTGTTTTTATGACTTCTACTTCGCTATCTACAAGGTAAAAAATACTTGATGCTGTCCAAACTTCTCCGTCACCATCAAATTCATTCGTATGAATTTTACAATCAATAACTTTTACGTTTTTACTTTTTTTAAAACTAAGTCCTCTTTTATTACAGTTGAATACTTCAGATTTTAGTAAAGTAATATTTTCTACATTTTTGGTATAAATGCCTTCTGTTCCACTTCCGTTGAGTTTACATTTTTCTACTACTATGTTTTTGGAGTTGTAGAAAGTTAAAACTGGAGCAAATTCTCCACAACCGCCATCGGTTTCTGGTCTATGAAAAATACTCAAGTTGTGTAGTTTAAAATTTGTAACAGAATCAAATCTTATGACTTCATCATCTGGCTGATTCAAAATAATACTTGAAGCATTGCTGCTGCTAATGATTAAATTATCTACGTTTTTTATAGCCAATACAATTAAATCTTCTCTAAATTCTTTAAAATTGTTTTGACTTAAAGATTCTTTTGTGTCTACAGATGAAGTGTATGTTCCTATGATGTCATAAAATTCATTGAAATAAATGGGCGAAAACCAATTTTTACTTGTAGAACTATTCAAGAATTTACTGGTATCGGTTAGTATACTTTCCAATTCTTTTTTAATGTAAATATCTTCTACGATATTGATTTTTCTATTGTTGCCCAGAGCTTCTACAAATTCTTTTAAATTTGAAACTTCAAAAGTTGGAATATTTTCTTGTGAAATAGCTTTTTCTCTTATTTTACAACTTAGCGTGCACAAAAGAAAGAATATACAGAGCGTAATGGTGTTATTTTTTATAATCATTTTTTTCGTTTTCTGTTTTAAATATCTAAAAAATAGATGTTAAAGAACATCCTCTAAAGTTTCTTCCATTATTTTCACTTTGACCATTTTGGGGAGTTTGGTTATTTTTTGTGTTTTATAAACGGTTTTAATTATGGCTATACATTCTGCTTCATTTGCATATTGTTGAAAATTTATAAAATCTGGTGGATTTGGAATATCTACCAACCAAATATCTTTTTCTTGCCAAGCAAATTGAATACATTTATTTATTGAATCTTCAAAACCTATAAAACTATGAGAATCTTTGCTTAATTCTTTGAAAAAATTTAAGGCTATATCTTGTTTAGTTTCTTCTGCCGCATTACTTTTTATGCCTTCGTCAAAGTTGTTGTCGTAGTAGAATAATTTAATGCCTACAGTTTCTCTATTTTGCTGATTATTTTTGTCTTTTTTTAAGAAGTCGAATAGTCCCATTTTTTTTATTTTTCGTAATTAGAAATTATTGTTTTTTTTGCTCATTTTCTTTTAAGGAATTTTCAATTTCATTTATGGCTCTAAATTGATTGATGACTATAAGTATAAAATAAGCAGCTATTAAACCAATAAAAATTAGCAATAAAAGCTGAATAAGGATTGAGAGAAAAGAACCTTCAAAAGGAAATGTTACTGAAAGAATACCTAAAAAAAGTAATGAACTCATAAATGCTCTTACTATAGAAAACGGAATGTTGCTTTTTATTGTAGAAATGAGTTCAATACCTTCATTCAGCTTTATTTTTTCCTCTTCTGTTAGATTTTCTTGAACTATTTCTTCACTGTTTTTCATCCAGTAAATAATCAGAGGAAATAAGCTAAAAAGCAAAACGATAATAGAAATTAAAAATACATTATATCCAACTGTGTTAATTGTTATATTAGAGCCAAAATCTATAAAAAATTGATTTTGTAATAGGTTTTGAAAAAAATTATTCATTAATACAACACCTACAAAAAAACCTATTATTCCAATAGTCCACATTATTTTGCCTATTCTTTTCATACTTATATTAATCTGGACTTGTCAATTCATCTATATCAAAACAGCCACAATCTTCTAGGAAATCTTCACTTTCAAGATCGAATGCATAACTTCTATTCGAGTTTACTTCTATTACTTTTTTGCAATAATCGTGCTGTTTCGATAAACCGCCAAAATATAAGCAGGGTATAAACAAGAGCATTAAAACAATTAAAGAAGGTAAATTGTAAAACAAAGACTTCATAGCTATGCCTTCTAAAGACCTTTCGTTTTCAACACTTTTGTTGAGTTTTTTAGCTACTTTTTTGTACCACCAAATACAAATGTAAATACTTAGTACGAGTGCTATAATAAATGATGCGTATAAACACATTTGGATGACTGCTATTTTCATTTTTTTAGTTTTTAAGAATTATTCAATTATTATTTTTATAGATTTTGAAACCTGTTTTCCTTTTAAAGTTATAACATAAAAGCCTGCAGGAATATCAGAATTTATGGTTATGGATTCTTTGTGAACGCCTTTTTCATATTTTATTTTTGTAAAAATAGATTGAACTATTCTACCGCTTAAATCATACAGAGTAGCATCAATTATTTCTTCATTGCTAAGTTTAAAATCTATAAATGCTTTATCTTTTACAGGATTTGGATAAAAGGACATAGCCATTTCTTTGTGATTTACCAATTCTCCAAAATCTAAAGATGTGGTGATGTTTACATAAATAAAACCCAATACACTATTGTTTTTTTCAGGATTTCCGCCACCAAAAATTAAAAAATTATTTTCGGTAGAAGCTATCATTTTTGAAAAGTTTATTTTTTGTCTTAAATCTTTTTTACTCATAAAAAAACAAGAGTTTTTAGGATAGCTTTTATCTAGACTACAATCTTCATTAAGTCTTAAAGAAAATCCAATGCCTACTTCTTCATTTAGTTCTTCTTTACTATATTTTTTATGTTTAAAAGTGTTTTTATAAGAAGAAAAAAGGGTTTCTGTGTCTTCTAAATGTGCTTTCAATAAGTTTTTATTGGTTCCGCAAATTACTATTTTTTGATCAGCTGTTTTTATTACATCATCTGTAAATGCAACACCCATTTTGTTTATTATTTGCTCTCCATTATCATAAAAATCTGTTTGTAATATACCGTCTTCATCTAATTTTATAATAGATAGCGTGTAGGTATAATCGTCTTCACTTAGCATAGTTTCTTTATTGCTAAAAAACAATAAACTGTTATCTTCTTGTTCTATTATAGCTACAGGATTGCATTTTGCTTCGAGCAGATCAAAAACATAAACACCATTTTCGCCAAAGTTTAAATCTAATGCACCGTCAGAATCTAACTTAGTACTATAGGTTTTTTCAAAGGCTTTATTAGATGATGTGCTGTACTTATGGTCGTATATACCATATAAAATAATGTTGTCATCTGCATCTAAAATGGCTGTACTTACATCATTGCATTTTTCTGAAAGATTTATGTAGCTGTAACCATCTATTCCAAAACTGGTATCTAAGGAACCGTCTGGAAATAGGCGCGTTACAAAAGAAGCTCCGTCTCTATAATTTTTCTCCCAATTTTGTTTTCTTGTTATTCCTACAATTACTATTTTACCATCTTTTTGAACTAAAACTTTTTTTGGTTGTGTATAGGTGGTGTCTTCAAGTTCTTGAAATTTATCTTCGGTATATGGTTTTATCATCTTATAAGAGTGAATTCTTATAAAGCCATTATCTTCAGAATCTTGTATCATAAAATTTTCATCTATAGTTATGGTTTCATCTACTTTTACTAAATACCCGGTATAGTAATTTCCCAATCTTGAAAAGCCCAAAACATAAGCTCCACCATCTTCACAGGGCGCTAAATCGGTAATGGAATTTTCGTAACCGTCATATAATGAATAGCTTAAAAAGTCTTCATTATAACCGTTTGGAATACTATTTCCTTGTGCATCAAATAAAAGTAAAGTAGAAAGACGGCTTTTATCTTCAGCATAATGAAGACCACCTATTATAATGTTTTTATTTTTTAAAACGGTTTTTGCAGTAACTTCAGAATATATGGCATCGTCTATAACAAGACTTGTAAGTTCAGATTTTTTTATAGATTCTATTTCTTCTTGAGCTAAGACATCAGCAGAAAATATGATCATCAGTAAAATAAATAGGATATTTTTCATAGTATAAAATTTAGTGTTAGACCTTAAGTTTTTTAAACGTTTATTTGGTTTATTTATATTCAAATAATATTCGTCATTTTTTAAGAATTATAATTTTTGCAACTTCTTATATATTTCAAGTGTTTCTTCAGTGTTCAAAAAGTCGTTTTTATCCATTTTTTCATCCCAAAAATAATAGCCGTTTTTATCTTTAGCAAAACAGCCACAGCCTAAGCAGGTTTTAAAAGTTTTATAATCTACGGAATCCATTTTCATAGCTCTTTCTACGAAAATAAAATTTTTATCTTTGGCGTAGCAGTCTCCAATTACTTCAAAACTTTCAGTGTCTGCATCTTCTACTATCCAAAAATTACCACCGTATGCCATTTCATAATGCGTGTAAATATTATTTTTGTCTTTGTAAAAAGAACTGCCTATATATTTAAAAGTAAGCGTGTCTATTACTTCATTTAAAGGTCTGTAATCTGCTAATTGACGAATATATTTAGTTATAAAAATGCCTTCATCTGTTCCTCCCTGTGTTTTTAAACCTAAGTCTCCATTTTTAGATTTCCATAATTCAAAATCTGTTTCTTTCCATTCCAAAAATAGGTTTACACTATCTAATTTGTCTTTATAGTTTTGTATTCTTTCGGTTCTGCTTAATTCATTTTTGTGTACTTCTATACTGTTCTGTTCAATGATATTTTCTTGTTTTGAAACGCAGCTATATAAAACGAATAGCAAACAGAATAATAAAATATTGGTTTTTGATTTCATAATATTCTTATTTCTTTAGTTTAGTATTTTTATTTTGAACATAATAATCTCGGGCTCTTTTTTTTAATGCCCAAATAGGAAAGATTATAGTGAATTGAGCACAGCCGTCTCCCATATTTTGAGAGTACTTATTCATTGGTATTTTTTTCAAAAATAATGACTTTTTCTTCCCATTTATAAGACTTAACGTAGAGTTTCTCATCATTAAATTTAGTAATTTGAAATACCTCTATTTTTGAGTGTCTTTTACTTTCAAAAGGTTCATTAATACTTAAAATTAAAAAAAGTTCATTGTTATATTTTTCTAAAGTCCAATAAAATTCTGGAAGAATGCCATCTATTTTGTAAGATAAAATCGCTTCACTGTTAGTTGTAAAATTAATATCTTCTCCTATTTTTCCTTCTGGAGTCATTAGCGTAAATTTATTGCCAATAATCATTTTTTCAATTTTAGATTTGTTGCCATATTGATTATATTCATCTAAACGCTGATAAATGTATTTAGTTTGATCTGCAAAAATTAATATAAGGCTATCATTATTTGCAATGTATTTTTTAGCTCTTGATTCACTTCCTCCATTGCTTATAAAAGTCACTCCTTTTTTTTGAACGGTATACTGATGTCTTCTACTTTCAAAAGATTCTTTTTTACCACCGACAGGAAAATTTTTAGCTTCAATACTATCCTTGTTTATAAAATTTAGTATGACTATACCATTTGATTTTGCTGAGTTTTTAGAAAAAGTACTTTCACTATTAGGATCATAGTTATCAATTTGATAAGATAATATCCAAGGTTTATTTAAGGCTACTTCAGTTGTTTTACAAGCAAAAAGTCCTATTGTTAGTATAAAAAATAATGTGATTTTCATTTAGTAAGTGTTTATAAAATGTTCAACTTCTATTTCTTCTCCTTTTTCTTCAAATTCTTTTTCTCCTACTACAGTATTGTTTTTATCAATTTGAAAAGAAGTTTTATTCCCTTCTTTGTCTATAATGCTTACATAGGCGGTAGCAAAATTTTCTCCTCTTGATTTAGTAAATCGGGTAGCAGTGGAATACAAAAAAGGTATGACCAATTCCCCTTTTTTGTTTAGATAACCATATAAACCGGTTTTTTTATCTTTGGCTTGAAGTAAATTGGCGCTATATTCTGTTTTTGGAATAATGTGGGCATCTAATGTTTTTATTAACTTCCCATATTTGTCTAAAATAGAATAAATGCCTTGTTTATCTTCTACAATAAATCTATCGTAAGATTTTCTTACTTTATTATATTTTTCTCCATCAATGGCTATTCCTCCATTCATTGTTAAATAATCTCTAATTCCACCATCTTTTTTATTGGCTTGGAGCAGTGATTTTTCATCTAAATCTTCTGCGCTTGTATTGTAATGTGGCACATTAATACTTGAATAGTTTCTTGTGCTTATTAAGTTTACTTTGTGATTTATGCTGTCTAATTTATAAAGGTATACTTGTTCGTTTTTGCTTATTTCAAATAGCTTATTGGCTCTGATGTCAATATCTTGTTCTTCAAAATCAAAGAGTAAATTTCCTTTAGAATCGTATAAAGCTTTTAATTCAATATCTATTTTGCCTTCATCTTCTATTCTTTTCTTTATTTTATAATAGGAATGGTAAGAATTGATGTATAAGTATTGTTCTGGTTCTAAAATCATTTTTTTATTCATAAAATCAAATAAACCTTTACCGATGGTAGTAGAATATTCGCCTGTTTTGTATCTTTTTTCAATAATCATACTGTTGGCGTTGTTGTCATTAGGTATTGAAAAGTCGTATTTTATGACTTCTTTATTGTCAGGGCTTATCCATATTGTTTCATCTGAATTAGCATAATAAGCTGAATATTTTTTATTTTTTGATAAATAGGAATAAATCGGCTCTACAATCCAATTTCCATCTTTATCAATAAGTCCTTTATCAAAATTTGATTCTGCTATATAAATATTTTCTTTTGATTGGTCAGGAAAAGGAACACTTAACTCAGTATCAATTGTTTTATTTATCTGTCTGAAAAGTATTTTTTTTGGAGTTATAGCAAAGTCAAAATGATAAATTTTGCTCTTTTCTTCTTCAGAAAAATAAGGTTCTTCTGGTTGGTTTAAGCTTACGTATTTCTCAAATGCTTTTTTATTTTTAAAATTTTTCGTTTTCAATGCCGTTTTGGCATCTTCCAAAAACAAAAGTACGGTCTCGTAGTATTCAATTTCTTCTGCTGAAAATTTTGTCATAGACGATCTGCCTATTGGGTCATAAAAAAGTCCTTTTTCGTCTATAGCATAAAACGTAAAATCAATATCAGCTCCCTTTTTTATAAAAGAAACTGATTTTTTAAACATTTGAATATCATCTATTTGCAATGAATTAAGAGTCGTTTGCTGCTGGTCAACTTCAAAATCTGTATATTCTTCAGATTCTAAGACCAACTTTAAATCAAAACTTTTTATTCTCTTTCTGCCAATATTTAATTTGAATTCTATATCATAGTAAGGATATTTTTCTACTAATTTTTTAGTTACTTTTCCCTTATTGAAAAGACTTATGTTTTCTAATGATACACTTTCTATGCTTATATTATTGTTGTTAAGATATTCTTTTAATTCGTTACTTTTTATAGTAATAGTAGTTTCGTCATTTTCTACTTGTTGGGTCCATTTTAAATTTCCGAACTTCAATTTTACATCATTAAAATCAATTTTAGACTGCACCAAATTTATTGGCTCAGGTTCTAAAGGTATTACAGATGAAAATTTTATAGGAGCGTCATCTAAAGTTCCTAAATCAATGATAGATTTTAAGTAATCTTGAGATGTTGATATTTCTTCTAAAATAGTTGCTTTATCAAATTTGGCATTTTGAGCTTTTATAGAAGAAATGCTGCTTATTATTATAATAGCAAAGAGTATTTTTCTCATAAGTTTGTAGTGTGTTAAAGATTAATTTTCGTTTAAAATTTCTGTATTTTCTATTTTAAATTTTCTTGTTTTTGCTTTGTATTTTTCACTTAAATCTTTTAAAAACATTGATTTAAAGAATGGGATTTTTTCTCTGAAAGTAATGCTATCAATATTTTGTGTTGCATCTTGTCATATTTTGATTGTGCCAAAGTTTTTATTTTAAGTCAAAACCAAACAAGCATTTATTATTCGTAATATCTATGTTTATATCCAAGCTTTGCAATAGCAAAACCAACATCTTTTAAATCTTTTACGTAGTGAATTATTAATACATATTCATCGCCACCGGTTACTAATAAACTAAGCTGTAAATTATGTTTTTTTATAGCATCATCATATATTTTGTAAGCATCCCATTCATTATTGACTAAAAAATTACTTTCAAAAAGTTTGTAATCAGGAAGCTCTATTTCTTTATTCATTATAAACTTCACAACATTTTTTAAACTATAGTGTAATTCGCTTACAGATTCTTTCCAATCTAAATGTATAAATAATGGAATTTTGTTTTCTCTTGCACATTCATTCAATTCATACCAAGGCTCATCATTATATTCTAATTGCTTTATAAAAGTTAATAATACATTTTGATTTGGTTCAGGTACACATAATTTTACAATTTCATTTAAGCCTTCTGTTTCTTTCTTTTTTATTTGATATTTTTTTTCTACAAATTGAGGCACAAAAGGTTTTACTACTTCCTTTGATATACTTTTTTCAAACCATTTTGTACCCGAAAAAACATCTTTGTTTACCATCCAAATAACAAGCGGAACAATTCCTCCAAAAAGCCAAATTTCTAATTTGTAATTGAAAAATAGAAAAAGAAATACCAAGAATAGAAAAAATAAAACGATAAAAAATAGCTTGTTTTTGTTCATTGTTTTGGTTTTATATTTAGCTGAAACTAAAATTATCTAAATCAATATTTCTATTCGCAATCAGTCAAAACGTCCAACAATTCACTATTTTTCAACTTGAAATCAATGACTCTATTTAATACAAGTTCATCTTTTTCTGTTTCTATATTAAATTCATTATCGTAGAATTCTATAGAAAGCGTTTTGGCTTCTTTAAGGAAATTTTTAAATGCTATAAAATGATTTTCATCATAATTTTTAAAAGGGTTTTCAAAACTTTTGCCATCTATTAAAAAGACTATTTTTTTATAATTATCCTTTTTTGAAGAAGCAAAATCAATTCCTCCTCTGTTTCCATCTCTATAATTGTTTGTAAATTCTATTAAAAAGCTTGGCTCTGTTTCACTTTGCTTACAGTTTATTTTAAACCAAAGAAGATAGTCTTCATTTGAGAAATTCATCAACAAATCTTGTTCTTTATATTTTAAAATCATCCAACCATCAGTTTGAATATCATATATTTCTTCTTCAGTTAATTGGTCGCCATAAATTATAGTTTCTTTTTCTTTTTTTTGGCTAAAAGCACTTAATGATATGAGTAGTAAAATTGTAAATAGTGTATTTTTCATAATGTATTTTTATATTTTAATTTAGCTTTTATATTTAGAATTTTGCTTTTAATAAAATTTACCAATTTCAATTTAAGCATTAGTCAAAGTTATTTTGTATTAATTTAAAGCAATGATTACTTATTTTCTATTCTTTAATAAAATTCAGGCATTACTTTTCCGTTTTTTTCTATTTGACTTAAAATCCAAAATATACCTCCTTCTAAAATATTATTAATTGTGTAGCTAATATCAACCTTTCTTTTATTATTTGCTTGAAGAATCAATTTTGGATTTGAAACAGTATAACAATTGATATCATTTCCTTTTTGAATGATAACTGATTCAATACTTTTCTCAAAATTAATTTCAAGGATTCTTGAATCGATAACGACAATTTTTGCTTTATTGAATCTACTTTTAATCTTTGAATGTAATTCTTTCATAGTTTAAATTTTGATATTTTTATTCTAAACCAAAAATTTATTGGTGTTCATTATTCACATCTTGCACCCATTCTTTATATTCTTCTATTTGACTTTCTGTGGCCTCTTCAAACTGAAAGTTTTTTAAACCATTATACAATTTGTTATATTCAAGTTTCCATTTTGCATCTTCTGAAATAGAACACAACATAGAAAGCAGTTCCAACTCTTTAATTTTTACAAAGTAAACTCTATTAATATTGCTATCGAGCGCTTGTATTTCAGTATAATTTTTTACTGCAGCCAGAGTTTCTAAACAATCTTTTTCAGTACGAGAAACATTAGCAATTTTCATAAAACTTCTAAACAAGAAAAACCTAATAACTGCATTGGTATGTGTATTTTTATCGGTCAAAGCTTCTTGTACTATTTTATAATAAACAATACTTTCACGGTAATATTCTTCTTTTTTAGTAAGTTCTGCAAGCGCATAATTATAATCTGCAATTTTTCTATTGTTAGATCTCGCTTCCACAGAAAGTTTATTTGTATTTATTGCTAAAGCCTTTTTTGTAGTTGTTATTGCTTTCTGATAACATACTGGATCTTGCTTAGTTTTTGCCATTAAAGCTTGAGTTCTTCCTATGTTTTCAAGCACTATGGCGTAATGTTCTGGGTCTCGTTCTGCTGTCCAAATTTGAATAGCATTATTAAAATGCTCAAGAATGAGTGGAATTAATCTCAAACTGGTTTCTTCTTTCTCTAATAATTCTGCAAAAATCATAGTTGCGGTGGCAAAATTTTGCTGAAACATAGCATAATCCCAATCTTCTTTTTCTGGACTGAATTCTTTTTTGATAGACGCATATAGTTTTACAGCCTTTGCTGCCATTTCATAATCGTCTTCCAAATTTGCTTTCATATAAACAACATTGGCAAAGCCATTTCGGCTGTGTAGCCAATAGTCGTAATTGTTGTTTTTGTCTAGCAGTGGCATCAATTCGCTATAGGTTTCTATGGCTTTATCAATAGTTAAAACGCTGAAATTTCTTTCTACTAAATCTTTATAAGCATTTCCCAATTCATATAAAACATCAATATAAAATAACGAATGTTTTTCCTTATTAATTTCATTTTTTATTGTTGAAATTTCTTTTATTTGTTGCTTAAATAAACTAATTTTATTTGTTTTTTCAATAGATTTTAAATTCTCTTTTATAATCTTAAACGAAATAAATGAATGCTCATAAGGCTGTGTGTTTTTGTTTATAGAAGATAATAATGAGTCTAAAATTTCTTTATATTTTAAGTCTTGTTCTTCGCTCCATTGTTGGTTAAATTTTGCCATCTGCCATTGTAAAACCTGTTTTTGAATAGTTTTGGCTTGTTTTTTTATGGCTTCGGTATAGAATATATTTATCTCATCTTTAATATCTTGTTCGTCTTTTTCATTGTCTGCTAAATGTGGCGACTGGTCAAAAAGCAGTAAAGTAGCCTTGGTTGTTTGAAAATCTAAAAGCTTATTATTTTGAGTGTAAAAACTACGTAGCTCGTGTAGTTTTTCAAAAAAGTAATCTAAATCACGTAGCTTTAAAGAAAGCAGTAATTTTAAAATAAGTTTACTGTATTCTGTGTCTGCAAAAGTGAAGAAGTCTTGTGCTTTGAAAATAGTATATTCTGCTGTATTGTTTGGAAAAACATATTGATCTTCCGCTATAAATTCTATAACAAGTGCTATGTTTTTCTGCTGAGCAGGAAGCTCTTTACTTAAATACTTCCAAGCATATTTATTTTCAGTAACTTCCTTTGCTACAGCTTCTAATTTTTTAGGATATTTTCCTAAAATAGCAATAATTGGCTTTTTTCTAAATAGATTAAACATATTTTATTTATTTACACACATATATTTTTGACTCCAAAGAAATACTGCATCAGCTTTATTTTTATCTCTTTCGCCCATAAAAAGACGATTCATTTTACCGTTTTTTGTTACCAATTCTTTTATAGCTTTCATATTATTGGTTTAAAGAAGTCATTATTTTTATTGAAAAGCAAGTGTTAAAGGAAGTGTAAAACTCGACTTCACCTTCACACCATTATTTTCTGCTGGCGACCAATTCGGCATCGTTTCAAATTTCCTAATAACTATGTCTTTTATCTTTTGAACATCTGTTCCTTTTACTTTTATATTGCCAACTTTTCCATTTTCGTCTATTACAAATTCTACACGCAATCTTAGTTTTCTCGTGTTTTCGTCTATATAATCTATGAAATCGTAAGCATCAATTTTTTTTCGTACCCAATTATACACTGCGTTTTTACTACCTGGGAAAGTTGCTAAAGTTGTTACGGTTTCAAATTCAATTTCTTCAATGGCTTTTATCTTTTCAAATTGCCCATTATTTTTGTCTGCATACGGTATTCCATTGCTGTCTATGATTACTTTGTCTGTGCCATACATTTTGCTAGCATCGGGCAAAGTTTTTACTTTTGTAATGACAAATACATTGTCTTTCAATTCAATTTCAGAACGCAATGTTTCACCGTTTTCTGTATAAGATTTTTCTATATCTACGCTTTTTACGACTTCTTTTGCCTTGTTTATTTTAGCTATTCTGTAAAACTCTTTTTTTGTTTTGCTAAAGTAAATATCGCTTAGTTTGTATTGGTGTTTATCTACTTTATAAGTGACTTCAGCTGTTTCTGTCCAAAATGTAGCAATGTTTTTAGCTGCTATTTTTTCTAAAAAGGCTATATCAGTATTAAAATCTCCGGTAGCAAACATCAAGTTTTCTTCCAGCAAAAAATTAAGAACTTCTTTAGCTGCTTTAGCTTCTTTTGTAGATTTAATATCTTGGCTTTTGAACGAAATTTCAGTAGCAGGATTAGAAATTATTACTTTAAAATCTGTATATTCAGGTAGTAATTCATTTGAATATTCAAATACAATTTTTAGTCTTTTATTATCATTGTTTAAAGCCGAAAATGTAGTAGTGTTTCCAGAACGAATCAAGGATTCTATAGCCAAAATTTCAGTTCGGTTTACAAGAACTTTATCTTTCTTTATTTTAATTTTTTGACTAAACGCATTGCAAGCAGTCAGGCTAAATGATAAAAGAATTAGTAAGCTTAAGTGTTTCATTTATAGTGTTTTTTTGTTTAAAATGAGTGTTTTTTAACTTCCACAAGCTATGTAACAATATGCTTTGCCGTCTATTATTTCAGGTTTTTCGTCTGTTCCTTCAAAAAATACGTGATCGCCAAGGTCTTTATTTGCCTGTGTGTTGTGTGCTTTAAACAAAAACTCCAATGCGCTAAAGTTTTTACCATTATCTGCTTTTAAATTTGCATTTATTTCTACTTGATAATATCCATCATCTTCATCAGGTTCTTCTTCAAAAGCATCTTTATCGTCATCTATTAAAGTCTCGTTTTCTAGTAAATCTTCAGGACCTTTTACCCAAGCTTCATAGCAAATATTTATTTCAGCTAATTCAAAGCAAATTTCTTCTGGTTTCCATTTGTCATCATTTTTGAAGATGTCTATTTGGCATTGAGTTACTTCTTTGTTGAATTCTTCTTGGCTTGTATATTTTTCATCTGAAAAGCTCCAAGCAATGTTATTTAAAGTCATAATTTGTGTTTTTAATATTTTTTTGAATTGTGTTTTTTCATTTTCGTCTGGTCCGCTTATTTCACAATGGGTTAAAACCCATTGGAAAAACAATCTTCAACGGGTTTTAACCCATTGTATTAAATATTCAGTTCTTTCATTCAATATATGGTGTATTTTATTTTGCCAACTTTAAAACCTGAAGACCAATATACTTTTACTTTATTTTTGCTTAAAGCATCTTTTATTCTTCTTTCGAATTCAATAAAACACCACTATTATCATAAGTTTCTATGATGGTTTTATTCTTTAATTCTCGTTTTATTGTTGTTATTCCATCAAAACTTCGACTCTTTTCTCTCTTTTCTTCAGAAAGTTTTTTGCCTTTGGCATTGTATTCTGTCAAAATAGAATTTTGATAATCTATTTTATCTTCTATAGAATAGCTATTATCCATTCGTATCGTTTTGGTATATTCTCTGTATTCATAAACTTTAGTTATTGTATCATTTGCTTCAAAATTTAATATTAAAGTGTATCCTTTTTCTTCATTTTCTATGTGTTTGACTTCTTTGTATAATACATAGTTTTTGTAAAAACGAGTTGTTTTTGCTTTGTATTCAAACTCTTCGCAATAAAAATTTTCTGGTTCTTTTGTTTTGGTAGAACATTGAAACAGGTAAGTTTCATTTTCATTTTCGGTACATTCTTTATGTGTTATATTTCCTTCATCATCATAAACTGCTCTACAGTAAATATTGTTTTTTAAAGTTTCAATAGAACTTAATATCAATGGTCCTACATTTTTAGAATCATCTGCCCAGTTATCATATTTTTTAGATTCTACAACTACATTATTTTCATTGGTCGTTATTTCAAAAACGAGCCTATCCAATTTGGTAGATACGCTAAATGAAGAAATTAATTTTTCGTCTTTAATCTCAAATCGGATAATGATACCTCTTTCAAGTTCGATTAGTTTATATTTATCATCTTTTATTTTACTTCCATCTATAGTTTGTATAATAAATTCTTCTCCTACCCTTGCTTCATTAAATATAAAAGAACCTACTTGCATTTGCGCAGTTAGCTTGTACGAAAAGCTGATAAAAATAATTAAGATGCCAATTGTTATTATGTTTTTCATTTGTTGTATTTTTAATTTTTATAAAGATAAAAGTTTCATCTTTTTTATATAATTTCTATTGTGCTATATATTTTTCCTTTCCAAAAAAGATCTTTTTCAGTATCTAAAGTATTATCAAATTTAAAGTCAAAAACTGCTTTTAAGATTCCTTTTTCAAAGAGTTTTTGGTCTATTTTAATGTTTCCTTTTTCTAAGGGAAAAACTACTTCCGAAAAACTTTTTATACTATTAAATTTTACCCAAGCAGTGCAAACGTCTTTATTTATTTCTAAAATTAAACGGCTATGCGTTGAAGTATTTTCTAGTGATTCTCCTTTCAATATTCCATTTTCTTGTTTTTTAAATACTATAATATTTGTTCCAGAATATTCGTACATATTATTGGTAGATTCTAAAGAATGAAATAAATGACTAGTATCTATGTAGTGATAAAAATTGGATAAGGAATCATTGTAAATTTTTCCATATTTATTTTTCATCGCATCTATTTCTATTGGGCAGTCACCATCACAACTCAGCTGACCAAATTTATTTTTATACACAAATTCTGAATAGCTCCATTCTTCTTTAAAAGAAAAATTTCCTTTAAGTTGTTTCATCCATTTTATTTCTACATTTTTTATTTTTGTGGGCTTAGCTATCATTTTAAAAGAAAAACCAATACTTGCAACAATTAAGAAGAAAGCTATTTTAAATTTCATTGATTTTCGTTTTAATATCCTTGCTCACTATTTATTTTATGATAAATTATTTTCTTTTTTCCTGCTATTTTATATTCAATTGCTATACTGTCTTTGTTTGCAGAAACAAACCGAGCATTTTCAATTACAAATTTATTCAAATCTAAATATTCATTACTATCTAAAGCTAAAGTTTTTTCAATGATATGAGAATAAATTGGTCTGCTTATGTTTTTTTCTAAGTAGCCTTTTTTTTCAAATACGTAAATCCTTTGCATAGAGAGTGCTTGGTGTTTAGTAAGTTCTATTCTATACTTTTCATTTAGTTTTATTTGTTGAAAATCGTCTATGGTAGAAAATGAATACACCATACCAAAAAACGGAATAGTCATTGGCAAAATACTTAATATTATTAAAGCGACCAGTGAAAAAGAAATAAATTTTTATCGCTTTGTTTTTCCAAAAATAAATAATAATTATTGCTGTAAAACTAAGCCAAAGCCAATAAATAATTTTGTCTGAATAATAACCCAAATAACTATAGTCAAAAAACGAAATGGCTATTCTAAATACTAAAAGCAACATTAGAATAGTATATAAAACCACTAAAATTTTCCTAGCTATTTTCACAACACTAAACTATTTAAAAGGCATTTTTACCCAAGGACTTTTTTCATTTTTCGTAACTATTCAGCCAAAAAAAGAAAAAACACACCCCTGCCCCTCTCAAGAGGGAATATACTCCGCTTATTGCTTACGCAAGTTTTTTGGCGTAAGCAATAAGGTTTGGCACGTTCCCCTCTTGAGAGGGGCTGGGGTGTGTTTATTTAATATTAACTTGTTCGGCTGAATAGTTACGTAAACTTTATAAATAGTGTCAAAAATAAGATCTAAAACCTTTATTTTAAAGGTAAGATGGTATAAATAGAATTTGGATAGCTTGTTATATTTTTTGCTATACTCTCAAATGATTCACCTTGTTCATCTTCTGGGTTCCAATCTTTTCGTCCTAAATCAAAATTTGTATAATAATCATTCCAATTTTCAAAGTCTTTTCTAGCTAAAACAAGTGTTTCATTAGTTATTTTTTTCACTTCATCTTTACTTAAATATTCTGCGCTATAAGCTATACAGGCATTGTTAACTATTCTAGCATAATCCCACGCTTTATGAGCATATTCTCTAGTTTTTAGGTTTTCTATTTCTTCCAGTAAAGAGGTCTTATCTGTAATGTCCCACCATTCCTTTAAAACTCTTTTACTGCCAGATTTTTCTGTTCTTTCAAACGGAAATTCAAATATTTGTTTATAGCCAGATATTAAATCTGCATCGCTAGTATAACCAGCATCTATCATCATACCGTTTGTAGATTCAATACCACCATAGCCGTTAATAAAATAGATACCACCAAGCATAAAACTAGTTAAAGTTTCGTCTTTTACTGGTTTGCTGTTACCACAACTACTTAAGTATAATGTAATTAGTATAATTGGAATTATTTTTTTCACAATATTTAGTTTTTTTTTAAAATTAGTGTTAATTATAATTTTAGTAAGTAAGGAATTAAGATTTTTTCTTAAACATATCTCCAATAGCACTCAAACCTACATTTACTTCTTCTACTTCAACACTGTAATTTGCTTTAATAACACTTTGAACATCTTCATAAAATTCATCAGCTTTGCCATATATTAAACCTAAAATAAGACTTCCAATTAAGCCAAATGATTTTACTAGCATTTTTATCCACCAGCTTACATCTTCTTCATCAAAAGTAATGAAAGTAATATCTGCATTTTTTTGTAAATAGATTGTTGTTAAATGGTAAGCGTTTTTCTCAATTGTTAAGCTCATATTTTTTGCTTTAAATTTAAATGTATCTCCATATTTGTCTTTATAAAGCTTTTCAAGCTGAGCTATAGTTATATTATCTTTTGTAAATAATTGTTGAATTTTTCCCATATTTTTTTTATTTTGTTTTTTTTTAATTTAATTGATTTAATATAGATAACTGACTATGGATATACGAATAAATACCGTTTATCCATTTCTTTTCCAATTTGGTAAATAAACTGGTTTCAAATTTATCTTTACCACTATTTGTGGCTATAACTATTTGCTGCCCAGAAAGTACCATATAAATTTTACCATTATTTTGTTCTGCGAAGCCAATAATTTGTTTTCGTAATGCAGGTGTAAGTATTTCTTCTGCAAAAGATTGGCTAGCACAGTTTACTTTAAAATACTTATTAAATTCTGCATCATCTAGTTTTACTTTATCATCAAAATCATTGATATATGCTTCAATATCATTTGTTGTAAAAGATTTTAAAAATGGTATTCTACTATGTATAACTATTGGCTTTCTAATAACTTTATGAAATTTGGCCACAAAATATTGCCCTAAAAAAACTTCATTTGGACCACTTCTTTCACTACTAAAAGCTTGTGTGTGATGTATAGTCAAATCGCAAATTTGAAACGGGATACCATTATGAACACCCATTATTTGGTCATTGCCTTCTACTTTGTAATCTTTTTCAATAAATAAATTAGAATGTAAAACATCTTGTTTTGTAACGTGTCCATATTCTAAATACTCAAATTCAGGATTAATAAATTTTAATATTATTTTTAATATTCTGTTTTTAATATTTGCAAAATCATCTTTTGTGTTTGATTTTCTACCAAACACCAACTTGCTAAAGAAGTAGCCAAAAAAAGTAATTCCAAACACCAAACCAACCATAATGTAGGTCATCATCATAGGGTCTTCAAATTCTTGAGCAAGTTTTGGCGCTAAAAACATATTCATAAACATATATCCACCCATTAAAACAAAAATAATAACAGCATAAAAAATATAAACATATTTTGCTTTATTTCTAGCTGCATCTATGTTTGTTATTGCAGAATATAGTTCTTGTTTTTCAGCAAATTCTTCAAATGCAGAAAGTGGTTTTAGCTCTGTTTTTTCTATAGTTTCAGTTAGGACTTCATTATAAATTTGATTCCAAATTTTATAATTATTTTTTATATTTCCACCGCTCAATACAGCTTTTATTTCTACTAAATACGCTTCAAAAATTGGTAATTTATAAATTTTATTGTCCAATTGAAAGCTTATATAATCTACTGGATTTAACCTCAATTTTAAATAAATAATTGGAATAGTTGTTTTATATTCTGTAGTTTGTTGTAAACCAGCAGCCTTGCCTCCATTTTCTAATGCAAGTATTACTTTTCCTATTTTTTTTGGCCTTCTAAGTAAGGTAAAAATCAAGTAAAAAGGATATAAGCAAATGCCTATAAAAACTAAAGGAATGATATATTTATAGTAAGTATTTATAGCATCAGTAGCTCCAATATCTGTATTTTGATTAGATATTTGTTCTACAATACTATCAAATACAGAATAATGAATGGTTAAACCAATAATTATTAATATGAATAAAAATATAAGAATCATATTCCTAAATATGATATTTCTTTCATGTAAATGTGCCTTTATAAATACAGCATTAAGTTGATCATTTGTCATAGTTTGAAATTAAAAAACAAAATTCTAGAAAATAATTGGTTATTTTAAATTAAATTTGGGCTAAATTACCTTTTTGAACTAAAAACAAAAAACTTTAAACAATTGACTATTAACTATTTACAATAAAAAAATGACACAACCCGAAGCGCAGTTTTGTAAATTGCATTTTCTTATAAAATCATTGACAAAAAATGAAAAAGGATATTTGAAAAAATATTCTAAAATATTTTTAGGTTCACCGAATTCTAGACTAGTAATTTATTATTCCATTTTAGAAAAAATGAAAATTTATGACAAAGAAAAGCTAGAAACTCAGTTAAAAAAGAAAGGAAAGTTGTCTTCTTTTAAAAATGTAAAAAATATACTTTTTAATAGTATTTTAGAAGATCTCAGTATTTTAAAAAGTAACAATTCCGTTTCCAGTAAATACTTAATAGAACACATAAAAATGACTTTTCTTTACCAAAAAGGTATGTATAAAGAATCTTTTGATCATTTTAGCATACTAAATAAGGTAAAAAACAAAGACTCTTCACCAATATCTAGTTTACTTTATGCTAGATATAAATATTTGTACCATGAGCAGTTACAATCTGGCATTATAAACAATAACAATATTCAAGAAATAGAACAGGATTATGATAAATCTATTGATGAAATTTTTATAGAAAGTAAAATTCTAAAAGCAGTTTTTCATTTTGGTATTCTAAGAAAAGAAACACTAAACAAACCTAAAAATAAATGTAAAGAAGCAATAGAAAAATATAGAAAAGACTACATTGACACAATACCAATAAAATTGAAGACTAAAAATATTAAACTTCTTTCTATGTTCTATTTTATTACAACAAACTTTTACGTTTATGAAAAAAAATACGCAAAAGCCAATGAATTTGCAACAAGATATATTGATCTTTTTGAAGAGGAAAACATAAGTACTTACGTTCATGAATTTACAAATGCTCTTTTATTTAGAATTATTATTTTAATAGAATTAAAAAAATATAAATTATGCTTCAAATACTTACTTACATACAAATCTGCTTTAAAAACACAAATTACTTTCAATACAACCCATTCATATAGTACTTTCTGCACTTGTAGTTTACAAGTATTGATGAGTGCTAATGAAAATGAAAAACTAAAAGGGTTTTTAAAAGAATACGAAAAAGAGTATTTAAATAAAACAGAGAACATAAATGTCCATTTCTATTTTGATGTAGATTTTTATTTTGCTAAAGCACATTTTCAGCTTCAAAACTTTAAAGAAACAAGTAATTATTTAGATAAAATCATAAATTTTTATTCTCCAATTACTTCAAAGTTTAATTCCTTATTTCTTGCAAGTAAAATATTATACATTATGATTTTTTATGAGCAACAAAGTTTTGATACTAACGAATATTATATAAATAATTTATTGAGCGCTTTAAGACGAAATGAGTTAACAATTCCTTTTGATTTAGTATTTTTTAATGAATTTATGAAGTTAAATAACAAAAGAGACTTAGTTACAAAAAGAGATTTTGAATCTTTTAAAGACAAGATAATTTCATCTGAAAACAAAAATAGATTAGAGTCCTATTTAGACAAAACTGGGTTTATATATTGGTTAGATTTAAAAATAAAACACATCAAAAAATAGTACTTACTTAACCAATATAAACAAGTCTTCTTTTTTATACTTTCCTTCTTTAGAGAATCTTCTCATTCCTTTAGATTGTTCAAAATTATTTGCTTCTATTTTACTAATTCTTTTTTGGTCAATACTAATTGTTTCAGTAAATTCAAATTGAGTAAGTCCGTATGATTTTCTATAATAAACGAAAATTTGGCTTTAGGTTTGATAGCAGTAATCCTAATTTTACAAGAGGGCACCGCAACTATGGAAATTTGGAGATTATAAAGCTTACACCTCTCTAAATATATTAGCAGCACTTTTTGACATTCCTACTCCAAAAGATGATATAGATGGCAGTATGGTTGGCAATGTATATTGGCAAGAAAATGATTTGAGCAGAATTACAACTTACTGCCAAAAAGATGTAATAACAACTGTAAGGGTTTTGCAAAAGTTAATAAATCAAGACTGGATAAAAGATGAAGCAATTGAAATTGTAGTATAAAATGACATTTTTAAAAAGATGAATTTAAGCTTGAATTCTAGAAATCAATTTAATGATTTTGAACCTTTGTAAATGAAAAATATCTATAAAACCAAACAGAAAAACTATTAATAGCCACAGATAGATACATAAAAGCAAGCAAAAAAGAGTTTGAGGCATTTTGTGATGATTATTTAGAAACAGATACTGAAATAGAAAAGTATTTTAATGATAAAAATATCCCTTCAGAAAAAAATGTTTAAAATTGGACATTATAAAAAAAATATCCCAGTATTTTAGCAAATTAGTAATCATCAAAAATTCACTTTGCGCGTAGAAATAGAAAACCCAAGAACTAAATGTTATGAATGCATGCGACCTTTAAGCTCGTGTATTTGCAAACACACTAAGCCCTTTTTTACTAATACTCGGTTTATTATTCTGATGCATCCAAAAGAGTACAAAAAAGAAAAGAACGGTACAGGCTTTATGACAAAGCTTCAACTTAAAAACTCAGAAATAATAGTTGGCGTAGATTTCACGCAGAACAAACGTGTAAATGAAATACTGACTAAAGAAAATAATTCTTCTTTTTTACTTTATCCAGGAGAAGATAATTTCAATTTATCTACAAGAAAAAGTTCAGAAACAAAATCGTTTATTGGAAACAATGCAAACATTTTTATTTTAGATGGCACTTGGCCTTGTGCACGTAAGATGCTTAAACTTAGTAAGAACTTACAAAAACTCCGAAGAGTGAGTTTTGACAATAAAATAAAATCAAAATTTATAATAAAACAACAGCCAGAATCACTTTGCTTGAGTACAATAGAGTCTGTTTTTACAGTATTAAAATTATTAAAAAAAGGCGAAGTAGAAAACTGCGACACGAAGCATTTTTTACTTCCTTTTGAAAAAATGATTGAATATCAAGTTGAATGTATTCTAAATCCAAACAATAAAAACTATCGTTCAAAGATTATAAGATCAATTACACCTAAGGATATGTACAAAAAGAAATCGCAAAGAGGCATCATATTCAAACAAGAAAATTAAGCGTATTCCATCTCAATTTTCTACTGATATACATACAAAAAGCAAGTATAAATAAACTTCTACTCAGAAATTTATGCAGTTTTTTTTATTCTTGAAATATTATTGAAATTAATTTTTCTGCTGCTTTAATTTTTGTTTCTGGGCTTGTTTCTAATCTATAAACTTTTTCTAACTCCTTAAAAAAAGTTGGATCTTCTTTCTTTATATATGGAATTGAAATGTATAAATTATCTGAATACGACTCCTCTTTAAACATATACCAATAATTAATTATTCTAGGATAAAACGCACCTAATTTTTTAGTAAACATTGCTGGAAAATCAATATTATCTTTCATACCATTTAAGGCACTGTTTATAAATGAGAAATGAGATAACTTTTGAGCTGATGTGGATTTCCTACCTTTATTATAAATTTTACTTGCTAAATCTAAAAGCGTTTTACCAGAATTTTCTTTATCAAAACAAACTTTAGCATATCTAAGCTTGGCTCCAAATAAATCAATAATATTTTCTTCTGCAATAGGCAAATTTTTTAATTGAAATTCTATTTCTTCACCTTCTACATTGGCTCTATTCTCTTCTTTTAAAATTTTATTATCGCTGTTTATCAATAAAATAAAATCCCAATCAGAACGCTTTTTTGCAAAACCAGAGGCTCTAGAACCATGCAATATGATACTTTCAATTCCTTCAATTTTATTTAATAAATACTTAACTAATAGTTCTTCCATAGCATAAATATAGCACAAAAAAAAGCCTCAACTTTTCAGTTAAGGCTTTCAAATATTTTATTTAGAAAAAACTTTATTAGAATCCAATAACTCTAAATTCTGTTCTTCTGTTCTTTTGGTGCTCTGCTTCAGAACAAGATACACCATCAGCACATTTGTTTTTCAATTTAGTTTCACCAAAACCTCTAGCTACTAATCTAGATTTGTTAACTCCTTTAGCAGTTAAATAACTTACTACAGAATTAGCTCTTGCTTGAGATAAAGCTTGGTTAGAAGAAGCCTCACCTCTAGAATCTGTATGTGAATTTAATTCAATTCTAATGTTTGGCTTAGCGTTTAATAAAGCTAATAATTTGTTATCAATAACTCTTTTAGATGCAGAAGTTAATCTTGCAGAACCTAATTCGTAATAAATTGGTAAAATATTTAAAGTAGTTAATTTACAATCAACTTCTTCCCATACTGTAACGCCACCTTTTTTCACTAATACTTCTTTAGAAATAGTTTTAGTAGTAGCTGCTACTTCCGTAGAAGTAGTTGCTTCATCTTTAACTAATACTTTTTTAGTAATAGTTTGGTACTCAGCAGGAATAACAATTTCTTCAACAGATGCTGGAGTAACTATTTTTTGCATTTTAACTTTTGATGTTTTTCCAGGTACTTTAGTTGCTGTAGTAGTAGCTTTAGTATCTACTTCTTTAGAATAAACAGTTTCAGAAACTGCAGGATATTCTTTAAAACATAAAACTCTACAATCTCTAGGATCGTCAGATTTACAGTCAGAATATACACCATATTCCCAACCAGAAGTAACTGGTTGAACTTCTATTTCTTTTGAAACAGTTTTTAACTTTGCTGGAACAACAGCTAATTTATTGTACCCTTGCTCAGACTCATAAGAATCGTAATAAGTTTCAAATACTGCTGGTTTATAAACAAATTTCTTTGTTGCTGGCTTAACCATTATTTTTTCAGTTACAGTTTTATATTCTGCTGGCGTTACCTTTAAAGTATTGTAAGCTGGTTTGTCTGCTACAGTTATAGTTTCTGTTTTGTACTCGTCTGGAGTAATACATTTTACATAACATTTTCCAGGTTCTGGATTAGAAGGTAATTGATCTTGTGCTTGCACAGAACCAAAAATAATCATTGCTGGCAAAAGAGCTAGTAATATTTTTTTCATAGTTTTAATTTTAATTGTTTGAAAGTATTTTAATTTTAATTGTTTTATTATTTAGTGCAAAGATAAGTTATTTCAATCTTTACTTCACGTTTATTTTTTATAAGTGAATTACTTCGCCATAAGCTGCTGCTGTTGCTTCCATAATAGCTTCACTAATAGTAGGATGCGGGTGAACTGCTTTTAATATTTCGTGCCCTGTAGTTTCTAATTTTCTAGCTACTACTACCTCTGCTATCATTTCTGTAACATTGTAACCTACCATGTGCGCTCCTAACCATTCGCCATATTTTGCATCGTAAATTACTTTTACAAATCCTTCTTTTGCTCCTGCGGCACTAGCTTTTCCAGAAGCTGAAAATGGAAACTTACCTACTTTTAATTCATAGCCTGCATCTTTTGCTTTCGCTTCAGTTAAACCAACAGAAGCAATTTCTGGAGTTGCATACGTACAGCCAGGAACATTGCCGTAGTCAATTTTTTCAGTATGTAATCCTGCAATTTTTTCAACACAAGTAATACCCTCAGCAGAAGCAACATGTGCTAAAGCTTGCCCAGGAACAACATCTCCAATTGCATAATAACCAGGAATGTTTGTTTGATAAAAATCGTTTACTAAAATTTTATCTCTGTCAACAATAATTCCAACATCTTCTAAACCAATATTTTCAATATTCGATTTAATTCCAACTGCAGATAATAAAATATCTGCTGTTAAAGTTTCTTCGCCTTTCTTCGTTTTTACAGTTGCAACAACGCCATCGCCAGAAGTATCTACAG